>DATMSL010000405.1:0-8466 GCA_035565435.1 Dyadobacter sp.
TTGCCGAAGAGGAGCGGAAAGGCAATAGTGCGGGTTACATTTTGTTTTTCAAAAAAATGGGGCTCAAACACGTTTACGCTTCGGCGTTGCGCGTGGGGCAAAAAAACCTCGGAACGATGTTTTTTCTATCCGACGACCTCAATCTGAACCTGCTCAAAGGCCTGTGTGCGCAGATTTCAATTGCTATTTCCAACATCTGTGCAAACGAAAAGATCCTGGCTTACAAACAACTGCTGGAAATCGAAAACGACCAGTTGAAGGAGGAGATACGGACGATCTACAACTTCAACGAAATCGTGGGCAGTGGCCCGGAAATGCAGGAGGTATACCATCTGATGTCGCTCGTCGCGAGCTCCTCGTCGACCGTGCTGCTGCTCGGCGAGACCGGCACGGGTAAGGAACTCATCGCGCGCGCGATCCACAATGCTTCGCCGCGGAAAGACAAGCTGATGATTAAGGTGAATTGCGCTGCATTGCCGGCCAGCCTGATCGAAAGCGAGTTATTCGGCCATGAAAAAGGGGCATTTACCGGCGCGGTCGAGCGCCGCATCGGTAAGTTCGAGCTGGCGGATAAAAGCACGCTATTCCTGGATGAGATTGGGGAAATGCCGCTCGAAGCCCAGGTGAAGCTGCTGCGGGTTTTACAGGAAAAGGAACTGGAAAGAATTGGCGGCAAAACGACCGTAAAAGTTGATGTACGGATTATTGCAGCCACTAACCGTAACCTGGAAGAAGAGGTGAGGGCCGGGCGCTTCCGTTCCGACCTCTACTACCGGCTGAACGTATTCCCGATCGTGCTGCCGCCGCTTCGCAACCGCCGCGACGATATTGCCCCGTTGGCGCATTTCTTCATGGACCGTTACAGCAAAAATGCTGGCCGGAAAATCACCCGTATTAGTCCGGAAATTATCCGTGAGCTCATAGCCTATTCCTGGCCCGGCAACGTGCGCGAGCTCGAACACGTGATTGAGCGGACGGTCTTGCTGACCAATGACGGCATTGTCCGGCGCATACATCTCCCGAAAGAGCCTGCCGCGGAGAAGGAAGCTGCTGCGCCGCTCACCGGAACGCTTTCCGAAATGGAGCGCGCCTACATTATCGAGGTACTCAGGCGCTTTGAAGGTAAAATTTCAGGGCTGGGAGGCGCGGCCGAATTCCTGGATGTCCCGGCTACGACTCTTCATTCAAAGATGAAAAAGCTGAAAATTTCCAAATCGGACTACTACTGATTTTAAAAGCGCGTGGGGATATCTTTTTGCCACGAGATATTTTCAAATGCTGCTTCCGGGACAAGTAAGGATGATCCCTGCCCCGGAAGACAGGGCTTATTCGTCGTCGTCGAGGAGTTGCTCCTGCATACGGAGTGCATCGTCCATGAATTCGCTTCCTTCGAAGGCGTGGTCTTCATGATGACGGACTTCTGTGGGCAGCAGTTCGACCTCGTGTTTGTACTCATCGCCGCCATCGTGCATTTTTTGACTAAACGGGTTCATAACGGTAGATGTTTTGGTTTAGAAAATCTGTTGCGGGAAAAATCCGTGCCATAAACCTTATACGTTCACGCCTTCGAACCACTCAGCAAAACGAGTGGTGCCGATCCGCGCGTCGCCGGCGGGTATCAGTAGGGTGTCGGAGAGCAGGGCGCCGAAATAGCGTGCCTGGCTGTCGGTTACCACCGAGCGTGTGTCACCTTTGAGGTTAAGGTATTTCTGTACAAGCTCCGCGAGCCGGTAGCGTTCCGGTCCGGCAATCTCTACGACGCCGTTATGGGGTGTATCGAGGGCCACTTCTGTGACGGCCGCAGCCACGTCGTCCGAGGAAATCGGCTGCACATATGCTGCCGACAGCCGTACAATCTGGCCCTGTGTGGCCGATTGCGCAATACCGCCCAAAAATTCAAAAAACTGGGTTGAATGCACGATTGTGTACGGGATACCCGACTCGCGGATCAGCTTTTCCTGCGCGATCTTGCCCCGGAAATAGCCACTTTCCGAAAGCAGCTGGGTACCCACTACCGACAGTGCGATGTGGTGTTTGACGCCTGCTTCCTTTTCTGCGGCAAGCAGGTTGAGACCAGAGGTTGTAAAGAAATCCAGGACCGCCTGGTCTTCGAACGACGGCGAGTTGGCGACGTCGATTACCACCTCGGCTCCGGTCAATGCTTCGGACAATCCCTCTCCGGTAATGGTGTTGATCCCGGTAGCTGGCGAGCCAGCGATGACCTCATGGCCGATGCCGGTAAGATTATTGACGACCTTGGACCCGATAAGTCCGCTTCCACCGATTACTACGATTTTCATGCGTGTTTTTTGTTTAAGGTTTGAAAACGCTATGGAAGGAACAATCGGCGTGCCAATATGTTAATTTGTTGATTGTTAGGTTTTTGTGTATTTTGCATGATAAAAAATCACGCGATATTTCGCCTAATGGCATAGGGCGGCATTGAATATCGCGTGATTTCGTTCCGGCGGAATTACACCCTCAGATACTGGCGTTTGCTGATGCCCAGTTTCTTGATCTTCGAATGCAGGGTCGTAGCCGGCATACCGAGGTATTCTGCCGCGCCGCCTCGTCCGGCCAGCTTCCCGCCGCACCGTTTGATCGTCTCGACAATGTGCAGGCGCTCCACATCTTCCAATGTACCGAACAATCCCGCCGATGGCAGAAACTGCGTTTTGCCTTTGTTGGGCAGGTACACTTCATGGATGACCGGTTCTGTCGAAAGCAGCACGCTGCGTTCCATCAGGTGTTCGAGCTCGCGCACGTTTCCCGGCCAGGGATAGCTGGTCAGTTCGTGGATCACTTTTGGAGATATCTTTTTGATTTTCCGGCCTGTGGCTTTGCTGTATCGATCCACGAACAAATGCGCGAGGGACGCAATGTCGTCGCGACGGTCGCGCAATGGCGGTAGGTGGATCGGGAACACATTGAGCCGGTAGTAGAGGTCGGACCGGAACCGGCCGGCTTTCACCTCCTCTTCCAGGTTTCGGTTGGTGGCGGCGATAACGCGGACGTTCACTTTAATAGTCGTTTTGCCACCGATTCTCTCCAATTCCTTTTCCTGCAAAACCCGCAGCAGTTTCACCTGGGCTTCGAGCGGCATTTCGCCGATTTCGTCCAGGAACAGCGTGCTGTTATCGGCCAGCTCGAACTTGCCGATACGGCGTTCGACCGCACCTGTAAACGCTCCTTTTTCGTAGCCGAACAACTCGCTTTCAATCAGATTTGCTGGCAATGCAGCGCAATTCACCTTGATCATCAGCTTATTCTTCCGTGGCGATGTGCTGTGAATCGCGCGGGCGATGAGCTCCTTGCCCGTGCCGGTTTCCCCACTGATGAGTACCGTCGAATTCGATTCGGAGACCATCGTGATCAGATCGTACACTTGCTGCATTTCCGGGCCGCTGCCCACTATTTCATCGAAGTTATAGCTCCGTTTGATCTGCTCCTTTAATTGACTGTTCTCTATTTCGAGCATCCGTTTATAAGACAGGATCATCTCATTGGCCTGAATATTGGCAATGGCCGTTGAGATTTGTGAGCATATTCCCCGAAACAGCTCGCTTTTCAGACTGTCCGAGAGCAGCCAGAGCGTACCAAGATCGGCCTGCGCAGTGCGGAGCGGTGCCGCGAACATGTATTTAAGCCCGGCCCTCGACCAGAGTTGGATAAACGGGTCGTCAGGGGCCTTGCTTAGTTCTTCCGCTACGTCGAACACGACGTATTCGTCCGACGTCAGCACCCTGGCCGTCAGGGGATCGTGAATCGAATGGGCAGACATCACAGGCTCGACGGGTTGCCCGTCTTCGAACAGGGCTCTGTCGAACATGAAGGGTTTCAACGTGACATGATCGTCGGTGATCAGGTTGATCATTATCAATTTAACATGCATCATGCGGCTGAGTACTTTGAAAATCGCATTTTTCAGATCTTCTTTTGTTCTTACGCGCGCAATCTCATTGCTGAACCCGAGCAGGAAAGTCTTTTCCCGTTCGCGAGCAGCGATATCTTCCGAAGCCAATACATTCGACATCGCTATTGATATTTGCGAGGCAATGCCTTGCAGCAGGGAGAAATCGGCTTGTTCAACGGCCAGCCAGAGTATGCCCAGATTCACACCACCATTCCGTAGCGCAATGCCCACCATCGTTTTTAACCCCATCTTCTGCCAAAGGTGCAGGTATCGGCTCGACAATCCGCGCCGTATTTCGGCATCGATATTTACCTGTAAAGGGATGGAACTGTCGAGCACCCGGTTTTGCAGGCCGTCGTGAATATGGAACCGGCCCTGTATCAGTTCCTCGAGATAATCCACACTTACGCTGTCGGCACCAAGATCATGCACATAGGTGGCCATGGTTTCCCGGTCAGTATTGATCTTACGGATTCCGAACCCCCTCATGAGGTTGAAGCGGGCCAGCGTAGCCCGCACGGCTGCCGCCAGTTCTTTCCGCGTCCGTACCGTTGCCAGGCTAATGCTGCATTCGAGCAGCACTTCGTTGACCCATTCCTTCTCTTTGATTTGTTCATTCTTAATAATATTGGTCACAGCGCTCGAAATCTGCGGAGCGATCCCCTCGATAATGCTGATGAACTCTTCCGTAATACTCCCCGGCCGGTCTGTATATATATGCAGGAATCCTATCGTTTCATTTTTGCTTTTTAAGGGGGTCATTAGAATTTCCCTGATCCCTCCCTCATAGTTGACACGAAGGAATGTGGGGCTTCCCGGCAGATCCAGAATATCCTCCAGCCGGTATAGTACAGGCTTTCCGGCTTTCAGCACGTCCTCGATAAAAGCCCCGCTGAGAGGGAAATCAGAGTCGACCAGCCCGGCATAGGCAGGGTGGTTTTGAATAGGCGATGACATCGGGTCGAGCAGTAGCGGCCGGTAGGATGTCCGCAGCGGGTCGATGAGCGTTACGATTGTATGTTTGAAATAGAACAGACTTTTAATGCGGGAAGAAAAAAGTACGATCAGGTCGTTCTTGTCGCGTATCTGCGTGATGTCGTTGCTAAGGTCGAGCAGTATTTTCCGCTGTTTTTCGTGGAATTCCCTGGTTTCAATATCCAGCCCGCAAGATGATAATCCCGTTGCGTTTGGGTCGTTGAGTTTTTCCATAACTATCAGGAAGGTGTGGTGGCAGGCGTGCTCAATGGGCATCCAACCATTCGGCGAGGAAACGCAACACATCGGCTTTGGCGGCATTCTGGCTACCTTCGGGAACCGCGCCGGCAGTAGCGATGCCCAAGGCGAGGCTTTGAGCAGGATCCATGCCGGATGCAAGGCCCAGCGCATACCCTTCAATGAAGTTGGCACGCTCACCCGCGTTGTGCGTATATGCGGATACGGGCGGTCGGATAACCGCGTTATGCGAACCTTCCATGAGCAAAAGTGCCTGCGAATCGGAGTAGATAATGAGCCTTGTCACATCCATGGTCTGAAAGATGGAACGATACCTGGCATACGCATCCGGATGTTGGAGACCAAACTCCGACACCGGTTTTCCACCGAATAGCAATGCCCACAGGCTATGCGCTTCCAGCTCATCGAGCGCAAGCGTCACATTGCCTGTGCGGGAGAAGCTGCCGATTACGTCCAGGGCTTCGTCCAGATCGAAAAAATGGCGGTTGACGGGATTGCCGATGTAGAAAATGAATTCCCAGTCGTTTCGGGCAAGCGGCCTGATGATATCCGCCAGAAGTCCGTACCAGATATCGGCAGCGTGATGGACGTCCGACCAGTCGGCAAAGGGAATAACACGCATGTTACCGATGAGTCCCCGAAGCTGATCCAGGTTGGTGCCGACGGAAATGTCGCGCCATCGAGAAACTGGCTCAGCGCTGGTACTGAGCTCAGGCACTTCTGAATGTGCAGTCCGGAAACGTATTCCCAACGACTGCAGCATAAGGGCATCGCTGCCGGAATTTATCCTGGGATCGAAATCTGCCTCAGAAAACAATCCTGCTCTTTGCCAAACAGCGTGCAGCATCGACCGCTCGACACTGGACGGTGGGTGTTGACTATTCATAATGTTATTTCCGGATTAGAGTTAATCCGTCGGAACAATAGTCGTGCCAGGTGTGCAATGTATTGATTATGAGTAGGTAGTTCTGAAAATCGTGCACGGAAAAGGATGCGATATATCGTCAATCAGCTTGGTATTGACGATATATCGTGAAAAAACTCAGCCACTGCTGGAAAGTAGATGTTTTCGCCTCGGCAAAATCGGCCCTATCGTTATTCCACAATGAGGTTGTGTGTGCGTAGTATAGCCCGTTCCCGCACCAAAACCAGATAAACGCCCGGCGCTAGCGGCTCCGAAGGGATGATGAGAATATTCTGCCTGCTATCAGTACCCCGCATGAAAGGGATAGCTCGTCCGGATGCGCTGTAAATCCGGACATCTGCCGTAATCGGTTCGTCGACGCTGATATGGAAGGGCTGGGTTTTAATCGGGTTGGGATACACGACATAGTCCTGCGAGCGCACGATGACCGAAACCGCACGGGAGGCTGTTCGGGTCCCATCCCGATCGTATTGTAGCAACCGGTAGTAGCTCGTGCCGCTGTAAGGAATCGGATCGAAGGCCCGGTAGGTGCGCAATACGTTGGAGTTTCCGGCTACATCCAGGATCTCCGTTACTTTCTCAAAACTGACAAGGTCCCTGCTGCGCTCGACGACGAAACGCTCGTTAGCCGTTTCCTGGGCCGTTTGCCATTTCAGTTCCACGGTCTGATCAGAAAGGCCCTTTGCCTGGAAATAAACGAGCTTTACGGGCAACACGGAGCAGTTGGGGTCCAAAGCGTCACCTGAAATGGTCCAGCCTTTGCCAACCAAAATCTGGTGCGCCGTAGCAGCAGGTGTGCCATAACTCCTGCCGGTTGCGACAAGACTGCGGTTTGCAGGAGTCGAAGTGTTTCCTGCCCAGCCGATCAGCGTCATGCTGTAATTGTTACAGTCCATCCCGCTATCAACAAGCATATTGCCTATAAGTACTGAGGCGTTCAGGCTCCATTTTCCCAGGGATTGGTTGAACGCGCCGGCATATGTAAACATGGAAACCAGGATAGTTACTTTCGAAACATCCCAGCTTTCAAGCGGTTGATTAAAAGCTGCCGCTCCCCAGAACATCTGGGGCATTTGCGTCACGTTTGACACATCCCAGCTTTCAATGGGCTGATTAAATGCCGAGGTGCCGGCAAACATAAAACCCATATTCGTTACTTTTGATACATCCCAGTTGCCGATAGGTTGATTAAACTTGTTCATGCTACGGAGCATGGCGTTCATATTGGTCACTTTTGATACATCCCAATTGCCGATAGGTTGATTAAATTCTCCAGCGCCATAAAACATAGCGGCCATGTTGGTCACCGCTGAGACGTTCCAGCTGCCGATAGGCTGGTTGAAACGAAGGGCACCCTCGAACATACTTTGCATGTTGGTCACTGCTGAAACATTCCAACTTCCAATTGGCTCGTTGAAATTTACAGCGTAGGTAAACAGATTCTGCATGTTGGCCACTTTTGAAACATCCCAATTACCAATATTCGGGGCCGAGGAGAGCGAACTGCAAGAACTAAATGCATTGGCCATAGAAGTCACGCTGGCCAAGTTAGGGGCATCTATGGCGGAGATCGCAGAAAGAGCCCTGCAGCTACTATAAGCCCCCTCCATGGATGACCAGTTGACCTCTCCCCATTGCTCGATGGTCAGTAGTTCCAAGGCATCACTCATGCCATTGAAGGTGATCCGGTGAAAAGGTGTTGTCCCGGTTGGTCTGATCGCGATCCGGTAGGTGCCCGCAGCAGGTAGGGTAATGGTTTGTGCATCTGTGAACGTGCCGGTTGCCGGTAATTTCCCGGACATGCCGGCAGGGATGCTTTCATAGTAGACGGTGTATTCGCCGGAAGCTGGAATCTCGATCTGATTGGGAGCTGAAATACCGTTGTTATCCGTTTTCCAGGTGGTAACATAATCGGTGGGAAGGATCTGGCTCTGAGCGAACGCTAGCCACGAGCTCGTAAGAAACCCGATAAAGGTCAGTAGTAGATTTCTTTTCATACAAGATGTTTTCAAATGTTGAAGCCTAACGATGGAGTCGTCAGTAACCCTCTGTATCATACAGGCGTTGAGCGGGGAATGGGCGTTTTTTAATGCGGAAGCCGTTCCTGCATCAGAACAAGCTGCAAGGTACCGGGTAGGATGTAAGTCATCTGTCAAAAAAAACACTAAAAAAATGTCGAATTTTGGCGACATGAGTCATTATGACACGTACCGGTAAGAGTGTCACTTAATTACTTTCGAAAGTTCCCCCACATTAACCAATGGGATTTTTGTTTTGTAAAATTTGTTGATGGTTTTAATTGTTTCATTAGCTATCACTGCACTTCCGATAGCCGTCGGATACATCCCATCGTCGGAGAAAAAATTGCCATTTGGAAAGGATGGGTCTATCGGAA
>DATMSL010000406.1:0-1992 GCA_035565435.1 Dyadobacter sp.
CTTCCGTCGGGAAGGTTGAGATTTCGCTGGAAAACGCGCTGGAATCGGGCGCATACCTGGAAAACGGGCAGTTGATTTCGAATATCGACGGTCGTGCATTTGAGCAGGCATTCAGCGAGCTGCCGATCAAAGGCCCGCACAATGCGATCAATGCGTTGGCGGCGATTTCGGTGGCGCAGTTACTCGGCATTAGTGCGGAGAAAATTAGTGAAGGGTTGAAATCTTTTACCAACGCACCCCACCGTTTGGAACAGGTAGAAGTGATCGGCGGAGTGACGTACATTAATGATTCCAAGGCTACCAATGTGGACTCGGTTTTCTACGCATTGGGTAGTTTCGATCAGCCGGTAATCCTGATTGCCGGCGGTGTGGATAAAGGAAATGATTATTCACAAATTGAAGAACTGGTAAAGAATAAAGTAAAAGGACTGATTGTACTGGGGAAAGACCCGGCGAAGCTTGAAAACTACTTTTCAGGCAAAGTCCCGCAAATATATGCAACCGAGGACGTCCAGGACGCCGTCAACAAAGGACGGGAATGGGGCGTGCCGGGAGATATCGTTCTGCTTTCGCCCGCCTGCGCGAGTTTTGATTTGTTCAAAAACTACGAAGACCGGGGCGATCAATTCAAAGCTGCTGTCAGAAATCTCTTTCGATGACAACCCCTGACAAATATTTGACCATCCCTGACAACAAATTTAGCCGCCAAACGATATGGATTTCCTGAACAAAACAAGGGAAGATACCCAGGCATGGTTTAGCAAAAACCTCAAAGGCGACCCCTGGATATGGGGCATATGCATCATTATGCTCATGTGGAGTATTGTGGTGGTGTATAGCGCGTCTGTGAAAGATGCGTACAGCCAGATGGACGGTAACACCGAATATTACCTCTACAAACACGCGTTGCTATGCGTGCTGTCGCTGGGCGTGATGTACTTCGTGCACCGCGTGCCTTACATCAAATTCGTATATGTGACGCGTCTTGCCGTGTGGAGCTCTATTCTGCTTTTGATATTCACGATGTTTTTCGGGAGATCGGTGAACGACGCTGCCCGCTGGATTGAAATTCCGGTGATTGGCCAACGCTTTCAGCCTTCGGAATGGGCCAAGGTGGCATTGGTAGCACATTTGTCGCTGATATTGGCGCGGCATATCAAAGGCGGCTGGAATACCCGTGAGCTCTTTATGGAACCGCTCGCGCTCGTGGGAGTCGTGTGCGGGCTGATTTTCGTGAGTAACGTATCGACGGCCGTGATGCTGGCCGGTATTTGCTTTTTATTGATGTTTGTGGGTAAAGTTCCGCTGCATTACCTCGCATTTACGGCGCTAGGTCTGGTATTCTTCGCGACGATCGCCATTTTGTTGAACTCTACACAAAGGTCAGGAACGGCGCAAAGCCGGATCTCCACGTTTTTTGATAAGGACGTGGTCGTTTATCAATCTCAGCAATCCTACATGGCCATGGCCCGCGGCGGGTTGTATGGAGAGGGTGTTTCCAAAAGCCGCCAACGCCGCTTCCTTCCCGAGCCTCAGAAAGACTTTATCTTCGCAGTGGCCGTGGAGGAGTACGGCACATTGGGGGGCACGGCGTTGATTATCCTTTACCTGATCCTCTTGTACCGGGGCCTCAAAGCGATCGAAGCGACTAAACGGCCATTTGGTGGGTTACTATCTGCCGGCCTTACATTTATTGTAGTGAGCCAGGCATTTTCGGCCATGGCCGTAACTGTCGGACTGGTGCCGGTGACGGGGCAGACACTGCCATTTTTTAGTCAGGGAGGGACGTCGCTGCTTTTCACAGGCATTGCAATGGGTATGATCCTCAGCGTGAGCCGGGGCGAAATTGTGGAGGAAAAACGCATTTAACATGGCAAAAAGGATCATTATCAGCGGAGGTGGCACCGGCGGGCATATTTACCCGGCCATTGCCATTGCCAATGCATTGCAGCACAGGGAGCCGGATACGGAAATCTTGTTTGTGGGTGCATT
>DATMSL010000407.1:0-10039 GCA_035565435.1 Dyadobacter sp.
CCAGCCATTGCGAACCGCGGTCGAACAGCTTTCAAAACTGACCGACGAAGATTGGGCGCTTTGTGAAAAGCGGGTAAGAAATCACAGCTTTCTTACTCGGGCACAGAGCAGAATGTGGGTAACCTGTATGGAAGATACAGAACTGCTGCTTCTTAGCTATGACGATATTCAGGACCTGTTCGGCAGCAGCAAAAATTGGGAACGGTTTGGCCGTCTTGCCAGTGAAATGGCTTTTATTTCCTCTCAATTGCGGGCCGAAATGCTTCTACTGGACAAGCCGGAAGTGAGATATCTTAAACTGACCGAGATACATCCGCAGATCCTGGAAAGAGTTCCCTTATTTCAACTGGCATCCTACATCGGGGTGAAACAGCCCTCACTCAGCCGGATCAGGAAACGGTTGTCCAACCTAAGCAAATTGGCTGAAGTAAATTCTCCGGCCAGGGTTAACTATTACATCTGATGAGTGAAGTGAAGACCACAATCCTTACAGCTATAATGGGAATCCTGCCAGGGCTTCCCCCAGCGGCGCAAAACCTGCCTGCCGCTCTGCAGAATGATACTTATTTAAAAACAGCTCTACTCAGATACCACCTACCTGGAAATCAAGAAAAAAGTATCCGGCGAATTTGCATTACTGGTCAATCTGCCACGGAATGGGGTGGTCTGTGGCACCAGATTGTCACGCAGTATGTGCCGGGAAGAATTGCTTGTTTTGTTAACGGACCTTTTTCTTCAATTCCGCGTACCGCGCCCGCATCTGCATCATCTGCTGAGCGTATTCCCGGCTGGCGGCCAGGTTCTTGGTCTCATTCGGATCATGCCGGGTATCGTATAGCTGCTCATAGCCATGCTCGATGTAGTTCATGTATTTGAGATCTTTGCCTACCACGCCTTCGATTTTGGGTAACCTTGGGCTGCCCATAAAAGTATGTTCGTAAAAAAAGTCGGTGCGGACCGGTTCCTGGCCTCTCAGCATTCGCAGCAGGTCCTTGCCCTGCATGCCCGCCGGAATCTTAGCCCCTGCAATCGCCAGCATTGTAGGCGCAACATCAATGTTCAATGCAATAGCGTCCGACTTCGTTCCTTTCAGTTTCGAAGGCAGTCCGGCCCCCGAAATGATCATGGGTACACGGATCGACTCTTCAAAACCAAACCATTTACCTTCCAGACCATGCTCTCCCAGCGAAAACCCGTTGTCGCCCATAAAAATAATAATGGTATTATCCAGAATGCCGAGCTGCCGGAGCTGTGCGGTCAGGTTTCCCACCACTTCGTCGACACCTGTAATAAGCCGGTAATAATTGCGAACGGTTTCCTGGCGGAGCTCATCCGTTGAAAACAGGGGTTTCCACCGCTGACGGCCGATATTTTGGTCTGTTTTGAAAAACTCCGGAAATGATTCCCAGTATTTTGGATCGGCTGTTTCTGGGCGGGGAATGGCAACATCGCTATACAGCTTTTTGAAGCGTTCCTGCACGGGATAAGTGGGCGGGTTACCGTCCAGCTCATGCGGCGCCTTGAAGCTCACCGACAGGCAAAACGGTCCTTTATTCGCAAACTGACTAATGAATTGACGGATGTCTGTGTTAACACTGTCGGTATGATGCACGATCTTCCCGCTTTTATTGACCAATTCGTATTTAGGCTGCCCTTCTTTGGGGCTTGACCAGTAGTCAAAAAGCGAGTCCGGCTGGTTTTGCACATGTATCCCCAGCTTCCCGATAAAGCCCAGTTTGTAGCCCTGCTTTTTCAGCACTGCCGGGTAGGTCTGTGCCAATGCCGCAGCCGTAAAGTCGGTGTTAAAATCGTTGATTTTATGACGGGATTCGTACTGACCGCTCATAATGCTCGCGCGGCTGACGCAGCAGATCGCCGTGGTCACATAGGCCTTTCTGAACAGCACCCCGTTGGAAGCCAGCGCGTCGAGGTTAGGGGTTTTGACGATCCGGTTCCCCATCGCCCCGAGCGCGTCCCATCGGTGGTCGTCGGTGAGCAAAAAAATGATGTTGGGTTTTTGGGAAACCTGGGGATTGGGCTTATCCTCAAAACAGATCCAGGCGGAAAGTGAAGGGATCAATCCCAGGAACAGCAAATTTACCACCGCAGGGATTTTTTGAAAAAATTGGGTTTTCATTGGCTTGGTCAAGGGTTGTTACTTTTTCAGTTCGGCATAGTAAGTAGCCGGCCGGAGGCTATCCTTATGATCGTACGTGTAATTCCACCTTTTCATGTATACGTCGGCGGGCTGGAAATCGTCGTTGGTCTCTTTGAGCTTCTGGGTGAGTTTCGCTTCCAGTTCGGCCTGAATCTTCTTGTAAGCCGGTTGGCCGATCAAGTTATTCTGCTGATAGGGGTCGGTCTCGTTGTCGTAGAGCAGCCATGGGCCATTGAGCCTTCGTACATAGGTAAATTTCTCTGTCCTGACCCCGCGGTACTCTCGTCCGCCGTTGCTGAAATTGTACTCATGAAAAGGCACCGGCAGCATAATCAGCGTCGCGTCGATCGGGTAACTGCCCGGATTGACAATACCTGCCGAAACATCCTTTCCCTGAATGCTCTCCGGGACAGTGATCCCGCTCATTCCCAACAAGGTAGGCAATATATCCGGCGTCCCGATCGGCTTTGTAATAACCCTGCCTTTCCGGCCCAGTTTTTCGGGGTACCTGATCAGCAGCGGTACCAATGCCGATTCGTCCCATGGGCGTTGTTTTCTGAACACCCCACGCGTGAGCAGCATATCGCCGTGGTCGGACGTAAATACAACAATGGTGTTCTGTTCGATCCCCTGGGCTTGCAGGGTGGCCATGAGTTTACCCATTGCCTCGTCTAGCGCCGTACAATGCGCGTAATATTGGGCGAGTACTTTTCTGGCACTATCCTGCATTTCCGTCGGCACATTCGGCCGCACTTTCAGGCTTGCCGGATCGTACATTTTACGGTATTTCTCAGGGGCGGTCTCGTAGGGGTTGTGCGGCGGCCCCCAGGAAAGCACCAGCAGGAACGGCTTCTTTTCCTGCCTTTTGATAAAACCGATTGCGCTGTCTGTCTGAGGAAAGGCATCATAACCTTCCCAAAAGATCTTTCTATCGTGCTCGTCAAAATAAAAGGAGCTATTGTAATCATGGGTAACTTCCCGGCCCTTCCAGTAGTCGAATCCTTGTCTGCGCTCCCTGGGCACGGGTTTGTCGCGGGCGCTAAAAGGCTCTTCCCCATTTTTGTGCCCATTCACATGCCATTTCCCGATATAGCCGGTCCGATAGCCATTTTCTTTGAAGATCTCGGCCATGGTAAGCGCCTTGCCGGCAAGCGGCTTGTCGTTATAGAACAGTCCGTGGGTAAGCGGGTATTGCCCTGTGAGAAGCGAAGCACGGTACGGCGTGCAGACGGGCATCGTAGACACTGCTGTCTTGAAATTGACGCTCTCGCCCGCCAGTTTATCGATATTCGGTGTTTTCACATCCTTATTGCCCGCATATCCGGTTGCCTCCGCACGCCATTGATCGGCAAGTACGATGATGACATTAGGTTTGGCGGCCTGCTGCTTTTCAGGGCTTACCCAGCAAACAGATCCTCTGGCAACGCTAAGAAAAAGTACAGTCTGAATGAGTCGTTTCATATCTCTGATATTAATAGCCGGGATTTTGTTCGAGTTTATTAACTAGTATTTGCTCCTCGGGAACGGGCGCGAGTAACTTGAATGCACTCATTTCAAATGCTGCCGCATATAGGAAAGTCTTTTTGGTTTTTTCCCTGATACCGTGCGCGGTAAGTACTTCCAGCGCCTTCCCTGTCCTTTTCAGATCATACCAGCGCTGGTTTTCAAAACAAAACTCTACCTGCCGTTCCCTTGCGATCAGGTCTGCCAATTGGCTTTTGCTAAGTCCGGCGATCGATTTGGTAAGCCCGGCACGGTCGCGGACCTGTTGAACAAAAGGGGCCGCCTCGCTGGTTTTGTCCAACTCGTTGAGCGCTTCCGCATACATCAGCAACACGTCCGAATAGCGCAGGACCGGCATGTTATCGCCAGCGCGGTCGTCGGGGGCCGATAATGGTGGCTTGTATTTGTTACAATAAGGGATCGAACGCACCACTCCATCCCAATCCTTGCCATTCCAGAAAGCGATGGAAGCCTGCATGCGCTTATCTCCGGGCTCAAATGCGGCGATCAGGTCGTCGGTCGGCTGGTTCCAGCCTCCTCCGACAAGGTTGATATTGGGCCGCCTGGTTACCTCTCCCCCGGACGACCATGGCGCAAACCAAAACAGAAACCGGTTGGACAGCTCGGCGGTAGTCTCCGAGTACTGTACCGAAAAGATCGTTTCCTTGTAATCCTTGGCAGCGGGATTAAACAAATCGGCATACACCGGCAATAGCGAATATTGCCCCAGGTCGATCACCTCTTTCAATGCAGCGGCAGCCAGATCGAACTGATGGGTGGTCAGGTACACTTTGCCCAGCAGCCCCAACGCAGCCCCTTCCCCTGCCCTGCCATTCTCGGCCACATCCTTCGCATTTTTGAAATGAGCGGCGGCAGCTTTCAGGTCGTCAATAATTACATTGTAAACCTCGGCTTCTGTCGATCTTTTGATTGAGACGGCCTCCTGAGAAGAAATCGGCTTCAACACCAGCGGGACACCGCCGTACTGCCGGACCAGGTTGAAATAATACACAGCGCGCAGGAATTTCGCTTCGCCAGCGGTTCGCTCTTTAAACGAGGTTTTCGACCAGCTTACCTCGGGGCGGTCGATCTCGTTGAGCAGTTTGTTGGTGCGGGTGATCCCGTTATAGGAAGTGTTCCAGAAGCTGGAATAGGCCACATTGCTGGTCGACATGATAAACTGATCTATGACGCCTTTCGAAGCCTCCCCGGTAACATTACTGTATTGAAAGCTCGCGTTGTCGGACGGCAGCTCAGCCATTACCCAGTGGTCAACCTTTTCCAGGTTCCTAAGCGGCACGTAACAGCCATTGGCCAGCAGGATGAATTCTGTTTCGGATTTGTAAAAATTACTCTCATTCAATGTGGTTTCCGGATATAGTTGCAGAAAGTCGTTTTTGCAGCCGGTTACCAGCACGATGATAAATAGCAGGAATATCTTTTTCATTTCGATGGGTTTTAACATTGGACAGTAATCCGGACCAGTTTCAGAAAGTAAGGTTAACTCCCGCTGAAACCGTCCTGGCCAGCGGATATGAGGACATATCAATCCCCGGTGCCAGCGTATTGCTGACGCTTGCGTTCTGTCCTTCCGGATTAGCCCCTCCGTATTTGGTAAACATGGCCAGATTCTGCACAGTGGCATAAATCCGCGCGCCCTTGATGAATCGCGTAGCTTTCAATAGCTGCTCTGGCAAGGCATAACCCAGGGTAATATTCGCAATACGCAGATAACTCGCGTCCTCGACCCATAAATTTGAAACCCGGTGGCCGAGACTGGGCGTCAATTTGGGAATGCCATAATGCCTGCCGTCGCCCGGGTTATCGGCACTGCGCCAGCGGTTGGTCCATTCCTTGCTCACATTGAAAAAACCCTGCAGGTTATCGACCGTCTGCCGCAGGCCGTTCATGACCTGTCCACCATACTGCCCGTTCAAAATCACGTTCAGGTTCAGCCGCTTGTAAGAAAAGCTGTTGGTAAGACCGAAAATAAAATCCGGATGCGGGTTGCCGATGATCGTATAATCCAGCATGTCCGTTATTGCCCCATCGCCATTCACGTCCTTATAGCGTATATTGCCTTCATATACCTGCGGTGTTTTGATGATTTCGGGATTAGCGATATCCTCGGCGGTATAAAGCCCCTCAAAAACATATCCAAAAAACTGCCCGATCGGTTTGCCCACTACCGACACGTTGGTGGCATTGTTGTCGTTGTTGCCCGCCAGTATCCGGTCACCGTTGTCGTTGAGCGACAATACTTTATTGCGGTTGAATGCCAGGTTCAGGTTAACATCCCAGTTAAATGTCCCTGCCACCGGAATTCCGCCCAGCGCGATTTCAACCCCGGTGTTGCGGATGTTACCCTTGTTGATCGTTTGTGAGGTAAACCCGGTTATCGCCGGGATCACATCCGGCAACAGCATGTTCATGCTTTTGCGATAATAATAATCTATTGCCAGCGAAAGCCTGCTGCTGAACATTTCCAGGTCCACACCCAGGTCTATCTGTTTTGATTCCTCCCAGCCCAGATACGGATTGGACATTCCCACCGTTGCGGCAGTCACCTGGTTATTTCCAAACACATAAGAACCTGCACTGATGGTCGCCAGATGGGAGTAATTCCCGATGTTATTGTTGCCACTTTTGCCAAAGCTCGCCCTGAGTTTCAGGTTATTGACCAGCTTGTTTTGCTGCATAAATGCTTCCTCAGAAACACGCCAGGCAGCTGCAACGGAGGGAAAAAATGCGAAGCGGTTATTAGCCCCGAACCGCGAGGAGCCGTCCGAGCGGAACGTAGCAGTAAGCAGGTAACGGTTTTTGAATGCATAATTGAGTCTTCCCAGATAAGATATCATACTCCATTCATCGACAGACTGGTCCCAGGTATTGATCGCCTGCGCCGCATTGATGGTCTGGATCAGATCATTGGCAAAAGGCTTGGCAGTCAACTTAATGGACGACCCTCTGAACTTCTGTGTTGTATAACCCACCAGCGCATTCACCCGGTGATCACCCAGTTCTTTTTCATAATTTAAGGTATTCTCTACCAGCCAGTTGAAACTACCCCCATTCGTGTTATAGGAAGCCCCGGTGCCAGATACCGGAGGCGTGTTGGGCGCGCCCACGGTACTGGGTACGTATTGATTGTATTTGGAGGTCGACCAAATCGTATTAACCGAGCTTTTTAGCCGTAGCTCGGGAGTAATATCCCATTCGGCAAAAGCGATCCCCAGATTCTGAAAGTCGCGCTCCGACTGCACGGTTTCCCGTAACACAAAAAGCGGGTTGGCAAAGCTCCACGCGGAATGGTATTTGCTTTGCGGGGAAACGATATAGGGAATCAGCTCGCCGTTCGCATCATATGGGGCCGTTACCGGGTTGGCCCAGTTAGCCACCCCCAGGATGTCACCGCGGTTCATGTTGGTGGCTGTTCGTTTCTGGCTGATGAATGTCGGTTGCAGGGATGCGCCAACCCTTACGGCCTTGCCGATCCTGGAATCAAAGCCCAGGCGGGCGCTGAAACGCTCCACACCGGTGTATTTTACAGTTCCCTGCTGATTGAAATAGCCCATACTGAACGATAGCAGCGACTCTTTGGACCCTTTCTGGATACTTACGCTATGATCCTGTACAGCAGCCGGTCGGAGCAATAGGTCGTACCAGTCGGTACCCTTGCCCGTGAGCGCGCCCAGGTCACGATAGGCAGCCGGGTAGTCTTCCAGGGTTGCCTCCCGGTTTTCGAGTCGCCTCACTGCAATTGCGATCCTGTCGCGCTGCAGCTCTGCGAACTCACGCTGGTTCAATAGTTCTGGCCGGCCGCGCTGCGGTACCGTCTGCACGCCGCGCATGGAAGACACGTTTACCTCGGTGCGGTCAAATCCACCCTTTTTGGTGGTGATCATAATGACCCCATTGGCACCACGCGACCCATAAATGGCTGTTGATGAGGCATCTTTGAGAATAGTAACCGACTCGATATCATTAGGATTGATAAACAATAATGGGTTGGTATTGGCATTCAGCCCGGAGGAATAAGGCATACCATCGACCACATACAACGGCTCGTTGCCAGCACCCAGCGAGCCGCTTCCCCGGATTTTCACAGAAGTCCCCGCGCCCGGCGCCCCGGAAACCTGTTGGATCTGCACGCCGGCGACCTGCCCGATCATTTTCTGGTCGATGGTAGAAACCGGAAGCGAACGTGTGGTCGCCGGATTGATTGTAGCCACTGCGCCGGTCAGGTCGGCGACTTTCTGGGTTCCATAACCGATCACGACCACTTCGTTCAACTGGCTGTTATCGGGGACCATTTTAATTTCAAAAACAGCGCGATCCCCGACAGCGATCTCCTGAGCCTTGTAACCGACAAACGAGAATACCAATACGCTCGTGCTCCCTTCGACACGCAGCCGGAAATTGCCTTCTGCGTCCGTCGAGGTCCCTTTGGTAGTGCCTTTAATGGCAATATTCACACCCGGCAGGCCGACACCTTTTTCGTCGAGGACCTTGCCCGACACTTCCGTTTCAGCCTTCGCTTGCCGTTTGCCGGAGGTGACGTCCTGCTTGATAATAATGTATTCGCCTTCCAGCATGTATTTCAGTCCCGCCGGCGGCAGCAGGTGATCGAGTACCGCTTTGAGCGTCTTGCTTTGAAAATCAAGGGAAACCTGGCCGAGAGACCGGATCGCGTCGGCCGAGTAAAGGAATTTGATGCCCGTCTGACCGGAGAGTTTGTCCAATGCCTCAGACAAGGCGATCTTGTTTGCCTGGATCGTCACTTTCTGATCCAGGACCTTCTGTCCCAATGCGGTTCCAGAGAATGCGAAGCTGCTGGTAAGCCATACCATTATCATGACAATAGCCGACACTTTCATGACAAAGAGGAATAATCGTTTGGCAAACGATATTGATTTCATACTTTTAGAATGAATTAAGTGTTTGAAAGAGGTGAAGCGAATTGGTTCCTAGGCCTGGCGCACACCTGTTGTCCTGCATTTTAATTTGGTCTCCCTGTTCGCGCAGGGAGTCTTTTTTAAGTCGCCGTATTGATTCTCATAGGGGTTTTAGGGTTAGGGTTATTGACATTTATTTCCTGAAAAGCTGAATTCCTCCCCGCTCCCGCTGAGCTCGGCCTGCATGAGCAAAGCAAGGGCCTGCAATGCCTGCTGAACCGGACCATTTCCGATTGTGGCGTAAATACGGCAGTCCTGGATTTCACTAGCCACCCTGATGCGTACCGCGTAGCGCCGTTCAAGCGCCGCCGCCACTGCTTTAAATGTTTCATTTTTGAAACTCAAATACCCCTTTTGCCAGGCGAGCACGTCAGTGTCGTTGATTCCCATATGCCCGAAAGACTGCTGGGCTACCAGGTAGCTCACATTTTGACGGGCAGTCAGAAGCACCCGGGAGTTGCGGCCGGCCAGATCCTGAACTGCGACTTTTCCTTCCAGCACAGACACTTTCTCTACGGAACTACCGGGATAGGCTTCCACATTAAACCGCGTGCCGAGCACTTCCACCTGCAACTTCCCGGCATCAATGGTGAATGGCTTGCCTGCCTGACGCTCGACATCGAAATATGCCTCCCCGGTAAGCCATACTTGCCTTTTGCTGCCCCTGAATTCATCTGGATAGCGAAGGCTGCTCCCCGCATTAAGCGTAACGTGGGTCCCGTCGGCCAGTGTCAGTTGTTGTATTTTCCCATAGGGGACGTTGGTCTGGGTGTAAGTGACGGGCTGCCAACGGTCCATGATCGCATCGCGCTGGGTGTAGCAGAGCCATCCCAGGCCCATGGCCAGCAGGATTGCGCCCGCAGCCCTGTAAAACGGCCAGCCAATCACGCGGCCGCGTCTTTGGTCAGAAGTCTGTATTTTTCCCTTTATGCGATCCGCGATTTCTTCACCTATCCCGTCGGCCTGTTCGCTGGCCATTTCCGGCACAGGCTCGTCATCGAGCCTTTTATCATAGTCTTCCAACCAGCGGCGCTCCGTTGTGGTAGCCGCTCCGCTGAGATATAACCGTACCAGCCTCCTGAAAGATTTTCTGTCCATGTTGCAAATGCCTTCTGAGTATTAGTAAAGTAAACAGAAAAATCTCCCACGCAGCCCGCGAAATTTTTTAGAAAAAAAAATGATTGAAATACTACCTGCAAAGCAGTACAATGGCCAACAACGTACTTTTCAAAAAATGGATAGCCTTGATCAGTTGGTTTTGGACAGTTTTTTGCGTGATGTGCAACCGGTCGGCGATATGCTGGGTAGAGAGTCCTTCATCAAAACGCAGCCGGTAAATTTCCCTGCGCTTGTTGGGCATTTCACTCACCCGCAGCTCATATTGCCCCACGAGTTCATCCAATCGAAGAGCTTCATCTGCGTC
>DATMSL010000408.1:0-2420 GCA_035565435.1 Dyadobacter sp.
GAAAGTTTGTATTGCGGAAAAACCCAGCGTAGCCAAAGATATTGCAGCAGTAATCGGCGCCGGCCAGCGCCGCGACGGCTACTACGAGGGTAACGGCTATCAGGTAACCTGGACCTTCGGCCATTTCTGCACATTAAAAGAACCGCACGATTACACTGAACGCTGGAAATCATGGCGGCTGGAAGACCTGCCGATGATCCCGTCCAGTTTCGGGATCAAGCTGATAGACAATGAAGGCGCCATGCGGCAGTTTGGCGTGATCGAAAACCTCGTTCGCAACTGTGAAGAGGTGATCAACTGCGGTGATGCGGGCCAGGAAGGCGAACTGATCCAGCGCTGGGTATTGCTGAAAGCGAAATGCACGGTGCCCGTCAAGCGGCTGTGGATTTCATCGCTCACCGAACAGGCCATCCGCGAGGGGTTCGACAAACTCCGGGAGGGCAGCCAGTATGACAACCTGTACGCAGCTGGCAGCGCGCGCGCAATCGGAGACTGGCTGCTTGGCATGAATGCAACCCGGCTTTTTACCAAGAAATTCGGCGGCGGCAAAGCCGTACTGTCCATCGGGCGCGTGCAAACCCCCACCCTCGCGCTGATCGTCCAGCGGCAAAAGGAAATCGATGCATTTGTTTCGGAAGAGTACTGGGAGCTGAAAACCATCTATCGCGAAACGGAGTTTACCGCGACGATCGACCGCATCAAGAACGTCGAAAAAGCCAATAAAGGCCTCGCCTATCTGCAACAGCACGATTTTGAAATAACCGCATTTGAAAAAAAGGAAGGCAAGGAAGGCAATCCGAGACTTTTCGACCTCACTTCATTACAAGTTGAGGCCAATAAAAAATATGGCTATTCGGCGGAGGATACCTTAAAACACATTCAAAACCTGTACGAGAAGAAGTTCGTTACTTACCCTCGGGTTGATACCACTTATCTTTCGGAAGACTTGCATCCCAAAGTGGAAGGCATCCTGCGCGAGCTAACCTATTACAGCCAGTACACGGCGCCGCTGCTCGCCAATTTACCGATCCCCAAATCAAAGAACGTTTTCGACGACAAGAAGGTAACCGATCACCACGCCATTATCCCAACCGGCGTACTGCCGGTGCATATCGGCCAGGATGAAAAACGCATTTACGACCTGATAGCCAGACGTTTTATCGCTGTTTTCTACCCCGAATGCAAGGTTTCCAACACCACCGTGCTCGGAATGGTCGGGCAGGTAGAATTTAAAGCCACAGGCAAGCAAATCCTCGAACTGGGTTGGCGGGAATTGTACGTGAACGACAATGCCGTTAAAAAAGAGGCCGAAGAGGAAAAAGTAATGCCGATTTTCGAAGTGGGCGAGCGCGGCCCGCATGAGCCGCGCGTGCACCAGGGCAAAACTTCCCCGCCCAAAGCCTACACCGAGGCAACGTTGCTACGCGCCATGGAAACCGCCGGAAAACAGGTCGAAGATGAGGAAATGCGGGAACTCATGAAAGACAACGGCATAGGCCGTCCTTCGACGCGCGCCAATATCATCGAAACGCTCTTCAAGCGAAAATACATCGAAAAGAAGAAGAAGAATGTATTTGCCACACAAACCGGCATCGACCTGATCGATACCATCCAAAACGAACTGCTCAAAAGTGCCGAGCTCACCGGGCATTGGGAACGCAAGCTCCGGCTGATCGAAAAGGGGGAATACGCGATGGACACTTTCAAGCAGGAGTTGATTGAAATGGTGGTGAAGCTCACGCACGAAGTCAAAAATGAACGTGCTCGGTCCATTACCATTATCGAGGAAGCGCCGGTGGTCGCCGAGAAAGAGGAAAAACCCAAAAAGGAGCGCAAGCCCCGTGAGCCGAAAGAAGAGATTTCAATTGAAACCCTGCATTGCCCCAAATGCAAGGAACACCTTTTAAAGAAGGGCAAAACAGCCTACGGATGCAGCAATTTCCAGGCTTGCGGCTTTAAAATACCTTTTGAATTTTTGGGCAAGAAACTGACTGACAAGCACATTTTCGAGCTGCTCAGCAAAGGCAAAACCGCCAAAATCAAAGGCCTCCAGATCCCGGGTAACCCCGAGCCGATCGATGCGCGACTGGTAATGAACGGCGACTTCAATTTTGAAGTCGGGTAGCGCTACATCGGGCTGTTGGTCGTCTCCACATAAGGCAAGTGAAAAGTGATACCCGAAATCTGGCACAATGCAAGGAATTCCGATAGCGTAGGCATTGCCCCTTTATTCAGTATCCTGTCCGACGACTTTCGTGGAATACCAGCCTCTTCGAGCGCGTCGGTCAGGTTGATTCCCTTCACTTTGACAATCTCCTTGATGTCGTCGACCAATTCCCTGGCGCGGGCTTCAAATACTGTCGTTTCCATTTGTTGATGATGTTTGGTTTTATGCCAAAAAGAACAAAACCGTGCCAAAG
>DATMSL010000409.1:0-2500 GCA_035565435.1 Dyadobacter sp.
CCAGATCGTTACACCATTCGTGCAGGTCGGAACTTACCCGACAAGGAATTTCGCTACCTTAGGACCGTTATAGTTACGGCCGCCGTTTACTGGGGCTTCAATTCAATGCTTCGCCGAAACTAACATCTCCTCTTAACCTTCCAGCACCGGGCAGGTGTCAGGCCTTATACTTCATCTTTCGATTTTGCAAAGCCATGTGTTTTTGATAAACAGTCGCCTGGGCCTATTCACTGCGGCCAGCTTGCGCTGGCGTCTCTTCTCCCGAAGTTACGAGACCATTTTGCCTAGTTCCTTAGCCATGAATCACTCGAGCACCTTAGGATTCTCTCCTCGACTACCTGTGTCGGTTTACGGTACGAGTTGCTTTAACCTGAAGCTTAGAGGTTTTTCTTGGAAGCTTTTAGGGACACTATCCAATTGGCCGAAGCCGCTCGGTACTATCGGTCTTTGCCATCTCAAACGCATTTAACTATTCAAGATATAGCTACAACCTTCAACGTACTATTCCGTCAGTACGCGGTCCTTTCAATACTCCGTCACCCCATCGCAGTTAAAGCAAGTACGGGAATATTAACCCGTTTGCCATCCACTACCCCCTTCGGGTTCGCGTTAGGTCCCGACTAACCCTGGGACGATTAGCGTCGCCCAGGAAACCTTAGTCTTTCGGTGTGCAGGTTTCTCGCCTGCATTATCGTTACTTATTCCTACATTTGCTTTTCTAGCCGCTCCAGCACACATCACCATGCACCTTCTACGCTGACTAGAATGCTCCCCTACCAGTTGTATTACTACAAATCCATAGCTTCGGTAGTACACTTAATGCCCGCTTATTATCCACGCCCGATCGCTCGACTAGTGAGCTGTTACGCACTCTTTAAATGAATGGCTGCTTCCAAGCCAACATCCTAGCTGTCAATGCAACCGGACAACGTTTGATCAACTTAGTGTACATTTGGGGACCTTAGCTGATGGTCTGGGTTCTTTCCCTCTCGGACACGGACCTTAGCACCCGTGCCCTCACTGCTCAGTATATCTTATAGCATTCGGAGTTTGTCAGGATTTGGTAGGCGGTGAAGCCCCCTAGTCCAATCAGTAGCTCTACCTCTATAAGACTCAACCTGAACGCTGCACCTAAATGCATTTCGGGGAGTACGAGCTATTTCCCAGTTTGATTGGCCTTTCACCCCTACCCACAGGTCATCCGGAAACTTTTCAACGTTTATCGGTTCGGTCCTCCATTCCATGTTACTGGAACTTCAACCTGCCCATGGGTAGATCACAAGGTTTCGCGTCTACCCCCACTGACTAAAGCGCCCTATTCAGACTCGCTTTCGCTTCGGCTCCGGTTCTTAAAACCTTAACCTTGCCAATGAGGAGTAACTCGTAGGATCATTATGCAAAAGGCACGCCGTCACAGATTAAATCCGCTCCGACCGCTTGTAGGCACACGGTTTCAGGGTCTATTTCACTCCCTTGTTCAGGGTTCTTTTCACCTTTCCTTCACAGTACTCGTTCGCTATCGGTCTCTCAGGAGTATTTAGCCTTACCAGATGGTTCTGGCAGATTCAGACAGGATTCCACATGTCCCGCCCTACTCAGGGTACTGCTAGGTAATTATACTATTTCGAGTACAGGCCTTTCACCTTCTATGGAGTGACTTTCCAAACACTTCCTCTATAATATAATAGTCCATATTGCAGCCCTACAACCCCAGCAATGCCGAAACATTACTGGTTTGGGCTATTTCCATTTCGCTCGCCACTACTCCGGAAATCACTATTGTTTTCTCTTCCTGCGCCTACTTAGATGTTTCAGTTCAGCGCGTTCGCCTCCTTACGGATAACTGGTCTTCAACCAGCTAGGTTTCCCCATTCAGAAATCTCTGGATCAAAAGGTATTTGCCCCTCCCCAAAGCTTATCGCAGCTTATCACGTCTTTCTTCGCCTCTGAGAGCCTAGGCATCCCCCGTGTGCCCTTAGTAACTTATTAATATCTCTACTAATGATTCTTATTACTTCAATCAATTCCAATATGTCAAAGAACTTTATAGTTGATGATTGAATCTTCATTCAACTCACCATAAAGTGGTAGTCCCGAGCGGATTTGAACCGCTGACCCCTACATTATCAGTGTAGTGCTCTAACCAACTGAGCTACGGGACTGTTTAATCCCTCTCGCTTTCGCATAGCTTCAGCAGAGCAATGCCTACTTTACTGAGTCCTGTCGAGGAGGACTGTTAATTTTAATAGATTAAGAAATGGAAACAACATAAACTCTTAAGCGAGCCTCTAGAAAGGAGATGTTCCAGCCGCACCTTCCGGTACGGCTACCTTGTTACGACTTAACACCAGTTACTAGTTTTACCCTAGGCAGCTCCTTACGGTTACCGACTTCAGGCACCCCCAGCTTCCATTGTTTGACGGGCGGTGTGTACAAGGCCCGGGAACGTATTCACCGCGCCATGGCTGATGCGCGATTACTAGCGATTCCAGCTTCATAG
>DATMSL010000410.1:0-5269 GCA_035565435.1 Dyadobacter sp.
TTCCGCACCTCGGCTTCGGGGATTACGCCGTAGGTATAGGACAGTTTTCCCAAAGCATCCCCCGGTTTGGCACCCGTCCAGTCCATGGTAACTTTTGTAAGCCCCCTGATGGCGATATCCACATTTCCCGGGGCCGCTTTCCAACGCATGAGGTCGAAGAAGCGGGAATCCTCCAGGTGCAGCTCAATAGCCCTTTCGTTCCGGTACACGCGCACCAGCTCCGCACCCGTGCTTTTAACATCAGGCATATTCACCGACGCCCGCTTTCTGACCTTGTTGATATATTCTCTTGCGACTGCCTCATTACCCAACGCCATCTGGATTTCAGCGTAGTTCAGGTAAAACTCCGTCAACCTCATGAACACCACCACCTGGTTATAGTCATAATCAAAGCTCGCACGCGGCCCGGCAAAGTCGTCCGTCTTTTTGAATGTGTAACCCGTTTGCACCCGCCAGTGGAACGGCGTGAGGCCTTTTACCCAGTAGGTTTTCGAATCGCGCCCGAAATCGAACAGGTTCTGGCCATTTTTAGGGTCTACCTTATTGGGATTGATATAGGGAGGTGCATTGTCGGCGTTCGGATTGGCATCCTCCCAGTATTCGTACAAGCGCTCGGTACTTTTCGAGCCATCGACGATATTCAGCGGGCCGGCCCCGGGGTAAATCACCGCGTCGTAGAACCTTGGATCGCGGTTTTTCTCCGGCTTCTGCGGATCGTAACCCGAAGCCGCATTCACCGTCACGCCATCTGCCAGATAGGGATACTCACCGTTGGTCATCTGGAACATATTTACAAAATTCTGCGTCGGCACAATCCGCTGCTGCGCGTCGAAACCACTGGGCCAGTAGTCGTAATTGTACCCCCAGCCGGGTATCCGGGTAGCAGGCGTGAACGACTTCCCAAAAATGGTCTCATCTGTTTTCAAAGGCTTTTTGAACAGCGCTGCATATTCGGGATGCAGTGTAAATCCCAGGTCAAGAACCGCCTTGGTAGCCGTTTCAGCGGCTTTCCATTTGGCCATATCATTGGACGGATTGTTGAGCGGACTTGCCAGAAAAAGCAGCACCCTCGCTTTAAGGGCCATCGCCGCCGCTTTGCTGATCTTGCCGGTATTGACCGGCACCCCATTCAAAAACCCGATAGCCTTATCCGCCTCGTCCAGCACAAATTTCGCACATTCATCGAAGGTATTCCGGGGTACATCAAAGCTCTCGGAGTTCAACTGAAAACTGTTTGTAATAATAGGCACCCCACCAAATGTGCGCATCAACTCGAAATACATCCATGCACGCAGGAAATGCATCTCGCCTTTCATAGGGTCCAGTTTGTCGGCAGGAATACTCGATTTCGCGATATTCTCAAAAAATACGTTCGCCTTTCTGATGAAGTCATATTCATAGTTCCAGAGCGGCGTGGCATCCTGCATGGCGGCCAGATCCGAAACATTGTCGGCGGTCATATTCCCTTCGATATAGTTGCGGATACCCGCCGAACGCTCATGGGTTTCGGGCTGGTTTACCGCGATATCCGTCAGCGCGTCGTAGCCGCCGGTACCGGGTGCCCAGGGCGGCTTGATACCGTTATAGACGTTGTATACATAGTTTTGAAGAAAAACCGCATCATTAAATACCGCCTCGTCCGATATCGCATCCAGTGGCTTCTTGTCGAGCACGTTACAGGAAGTAGCCGCCGCAATGATACCGACGACCGACATCGTGAAAGCCCGCTTCATTACCTGGTTTTTTATAACGAAATATTTCATAGGTTATCTGAATTAGAAAGTAAGATTGAGGCCGAAGCTCAATGTCTTCATATTAGGGTACGCACCGCCGTTGCCGCTGAGGAATTCAGGGTCGCCATTGCCATACTTTTTAAGCGAATTGAACAGCATGAATGCATTGTCACCGGAAACATAGATCCGCAGAGCCGTAACCCTTGCTTTCGAAAGCAGACTTTTGGGAAGCGTATAGCCCAGCTGCATGTTTTTCATGCGCATCCAGGTTGCTTTGTGGTAATAGAAGTCGCTTTCCGAATTGGCAAGCCCGGTCGGAGCGATCATCGGCAGCTCGGCATTTACATTCTCTTTGGAATAGCTGTTCAGCGCTACATATTCCAATCCATTACCACCCGCACCCGAGTTGAATCCGGTGTTCAAACGGAACTTGGCGCCACTTTGGCCTTGCAGCAACATCGTCAGGTCGAAGTCTTTGTAGTTCAATCCTACGCTCACCCCGTATTGTGTCCTTGGGAAGACCGTTATAACATCCTGTCCCGTAACAGGGTCCTTGGCCGTATTATTGGTGGTGTTGAACATGTAGCGGTCGTTGCTGTCGATTTTGCCGTCGTTATTCAAATCAGCGAAAATCAGTCCGCCCAATGTCGCGCCCGGATACTTCACGCTGTTGTCCAGATCCTGCTGCGTCCGATAAATTCCGATAGCCTTATACATCAACCGGGAACCGAACGGCTGCCCTTCCAGCTTTTGGTAAGGCTCGGCCTGCGGGGTTTCATCGAAATAAATGATCTTGTTTTCATTATAAGAGATATTTCCATTGATACGCAGTGTGAGGTTCGAGAAATTGTGCCGGTAACCTGCCTGCAACTCGATGCCCTGACTGTTCATTTTACCGATGTTCTCATCCGGTAAGACCAAGCCGGTGTAGCTGGGAATCGAGGCCTGCCTTCTGCCAAGGATATTGGAAGTTTTGTTCTTGAAAATGTCGGCCTCGAACGTCAGGCGGTTGTCCAGGAACGCCGCTTCCAGGCCCAAATCTGTCTTTTCGCTCACTTCCCAGGTGATATTCGGGTTGGGGGTCGACTTTACGGCAATCCCCCGGGCATCTACTCCATTCACTACCCAGCCGGCGTCATAACCGTAGGCGGCGATGTACTGGAACGGACTAACGCGGTCGTTACCCAGGCGCCCCCAGGATGCTCTCAATTTCAGATTACTGATGACATTCTTGGGAATAAATGCTTCATTGCTGATCACCCATCCAGCCGACACTTGCGGGAAAAATCCAAAACGGGTTTCTTTCGGAAAGATCGGAGAGCCGTCGTATCTCGCACTAAAACCAAAGAGGTATTTTTCCTTGAAGTCGTAGCTCACACGACCGAAAAAGTTCTGACGGCCCGATTCCGTGGCGGTACCATCGTTATTCCAGTTCGCCCGGTTGGTACTTCCCGCAAAAAGCTGGTCGATAAGCGGCGAATCGTAACCAAGGCGTTGCGCCCAAAACAGGTTGTCGTTATAGCTCATCTGCTCATAGGCCACAAATGCATTTATTTTATGGTCTCTGGCAAACGTAGTGGCGTAGGAGAGCTTCACATTTCCGGTGGTACGCAAGCTTTGTTTGAAATCCTCCCGCAGACCAATATCCTCCACGGTCCTGGATTGCTTTTTCACGATAGACCCGTCCGGAGCCCGCTCGTAATAAGGCCATACGTAGTTAAACTGCTTATTGTAATCCACCGTTTTGACAAGCGAGAGATAACCGTCCAGCGCCAATCCTTTCGCGAACGGAATGCTGTACTTGGCCCTCAGTGTTCCGCTGGCCACATCGGCCTTGTATCTGCGGTAGCCCGGGCTTTGCAGGCGTGCAGCCGGGTTCAAATGCGACCATCCTTCACCAGGGTAGCGGTAATCTCCACCAATATAGGCTTCCTGCAACGGGCTGGTACTTGCCAGCGCGCCCACTTCCCCGCCGGGACCACCCTGCGGCGTTTGGGTATATTTTTCACGAACTGAAAGATCGAGACCTACCTCAAAGTCTTTGGTTACCGTTACATCGATGTTGCTTCTCACATTGTATTGCCGGAGCTTCGACTTGGTATCGCCCCGCAGGATACCACCTTGCGAAGCCGTACCCAGCGATAGGAAATACCTCACCCGGTCGGTACCTCCCCGCATTGTCAGCGAGTAGCGTGTTTGTCTCACCGGCGGGCCGATCAAGGCATTCCACCAGTTTTCCGGCCTGCGTTGGCCTGTCCTGAATGCCTCTACCAATGCATCAGGAAAGTCGGGTGGCGTTCCTTCCAGTGCCCTTCTGTCATTCAGCACCTTCATATACTGGAATGCATCAGCCGACTTCACTTTCATCGTCGGTGATTGCCACGATTGCGTGGTGGAAAAGTCGAATGCAGGTTTTCCGGTAGTCCCTCTTTTGGTCGTGACAAGAATAACCCCTCCCGCTGATTGCGCACCGTAAATAGCCGCAGAAGCATCTTTCAACACGGAAATAGATTCAATATCATTGGGGTCGAGGCGGTTTAACCCGTCGGGATCGGCATTGGCCACCCCGTCAATTACGATCAGCGCCGAAGTGTTGCGATACGTACTGGCGCCCCTCACGAGAATCTGTGAATCGTCGAAGCCCGGTGCAGCGCTCCGCTGCGTCACATACACTCCCGCCATGCGGCCCGCAAGCGAGTTGGAAAGCGATACCGCATTGGATTTCTTGATCTCCGCACCGGTTGTCTGCACAACGGCATTGGTCAGTTCCGACCGTTTCTGCGTTCCGTAACCTACCACCACCACGTCGTTCAGCTCCTGAGGCGACACATCCAGCTTCACCGCGACTGTCGACTGCGAGCCAACCTTCACCTCCTTGCTCGTGTAGCCGATGTAAGAAAAAACCAGCACGCTGTTTTCATCCTTCACCCGGATGGCGTAGTTCCCGTCCTGATCGGATACCACACCGTTGTTGGTTCCTTTTTCCAGGATATTGACGCCCGGTATCCCGGCATTGTTTTCATCCGTAACCTTCCCGGAAACGGCTTGTTCGGCCCGGCTTCGGTATGCAGCATGTGCGGCAATACCGGGCGTCCGTCCACCCGGACTCACCCCGCCGGGGGCGCGACTGAGCGGACCGGCATTCGCCCACGCCATGGGAGCGAGAAACCCCATCAACGCAATCCCCCATAAGGTACACGACGCACCGTGCCCATTTTCAGTCATTAGTTTTGGTTTCATAAAAGGAAAGTTTAATTAATAAAGTCCCTCCCTGCCGGCAGGAACACCTGCGGGTTATGATCGAAAATCCTTTGGGGTTTGCTGATGATAGGTATAACGGTAATAAGTAAACGTCAATACGTCCTACAGAGCTTACATACGGTCTCCCATCAGCAATGCTTCACCAGGCAGTCCTTTCGGCCACCTTGTATCGCTTCTTTTAGAATGGAAGCAATGCAACAGCCATCGGAGCAGGGCTCACGTTACTCAGTTATGATATTATCGGTAATGGCACTTTAATATGTACAAACATATAA
>DATMSL010000411.1:0-39086 GCA_035565435.1 Dyadobacter sp.
CATATGGCAGCCTGTTTTATTTATATAGTAGATTTTAAATCACTCCTTCCTCTTTCAAAAGATCATTCAGACAAAACTGGTATTGATCGAAAACAGGAACCATTTCATCCCATTCATAAACAGACCATTCACGCGACTGATCCATTACCATGATCTTGCGATTCTCCGTCAGTACCCAAATCACTCGTTCCGTACCGAACTCGATCATCTTTTCGCTTTTACGGAAAAAGTAATCCTCGGGACTCGGAAACTGGCCTGCCTCTATTTTCACATCTATCTCAATCGCTATTTTCGGAGGGACATCAGGATAGTTTTTTGAAAATACATTCTTGATCAAAGCCTTGTCAAAAACTGCCACATCATTTGTCAGATTATTCCCGTGTGACACGTGCAAACCCGGCTCATTAGTTAGAACCCAATAACCGTAGCTTTGCAGCATCTGACCAAGATACGAACTGATAATCCTTGCAATCAATGCCTGTAAAAAACTACAACCCATAACTTCTTCCGGAGACAATCTATTTTCCAGCACTTTCTTGTAGCCCTTGCGGTACAAGGGGCGTCCGTCGAGTTCTTCGAAGATCAAGCTAGCAGGAATCGTCTCGGTGAGTATCATGGTTCTTTCAATTAGCTTCTAAGCAAATATAACGAATTTCAACCTCACTCAAAATCAGCCTTAAAGCGCCATTTCCGTCTTAAACTCCGACGTGAAATGGAAATGAATTGCCGGGTTGTTTTCGCGGTTCATGCGGATCATCCATTCCGATTCGGCAAGGAAAACCGGGTTGCGGTCCTTGTCGTAGGCGATTTGGTTGCCTTTGAGGCGGATAAACTGATCCATGGCTGGTTTATCGTCGGCGGTGAGCCAGCAGGCGCGGGAGATATTCATCGGCACCCAGCGGCATTTTGCACCGTATTCGTGTTCGAGGCGGTACTGGATTACGTCGAATTGAAGTTCCCCAACGGTACCTACGACTTTTCTATTGCCAAGGTCTAGGGTAAAGAGCTGCGCTACCCCTTCATCCGTGAGCTGCTGAATGCCCTTCTCCAATTGCTTGGATTTCATCGGATCCATATTAATCAGCTCCTTAAATATCTCAGGCGAGAAGCTTGGGATGCCGGAGAATTGCAGGTTTTCACCCTCCGTCAGTGTATCCCCGATTTTGAAGTTACCGGTATCGTACAGACCGACCACATCACCCGGGAAGCCCTCTTCCATCACGCTCTTATCCGAAGCCATGAATGTAAACGGGCTCGAAAAACGAACATCCTTGCCCAGGCGCACGTGCTTATAAAATTTACCCCGCTCAAATTTACCCGAGCAGATGCGCAAGAAGGCAATGCGGTCGCGGTGACGGGGATCAAGGTTAGCGTGGATTTTGAATACAAACCCAGTGAATTTCGGCTCGGTAGGCTCTACCTCGCGCACATCTGTCGGTCGTGGTTGTGGAATGGGTGAAATGTCGCAAAAAGTATCGAGCAATTCCTTGATACCGAAGTTATTGATCGCACTACCGAAGAATACCGGCGCGAGCTGGCCTTTCTGATAAGCTTCCTCCGAGAACGCATCGTAAACGCCTTCCACGAGCTCAACGTCTTCTGTCAATTGATTTGCATCTCTTTCACCAAGCAGCTCTTCAAGCTTCTCGTCTTCCAGGTTCACTTTCGCAACGTCGGCCTCAATTTTGGTTTTATTGATTTTGAAGAAATACAGCATTTGCTCGTACAAGCTATAAACACCCTTGAAATTGGCCCCCATATTGATCGGCCAGGTAAGCGGGCGCACTCGGATATTCAGCTTGCTTTCGAGCTCATCGAGCAGTTCAAATGGATTCTGGCCTTCGCGGTCGAGCTTATTGATGAACACGATCACAGGCGTGTTGCGCATGCGACAAACTTCCATTAAACGCTCGGTCTGCTCTTCGACGCCCTTCACACAGTCAACGACCAGGATTACGCTATCCACCGCGGTCAACGTACGGTAAGTATCTTCGGCAAAGTCCTTGTGACCAGGCGTATCGAGGATGTTGATCAGCAGATCCTTATATTCGAAGGTCATTACCGACGTCGCCACCGAGATACCACGCTGCTTCTCGATTTCCATAAAGTCGGAAGTCGCAGTCTTCTTGATTTTATTGGACTTTACCGCGCCCGCTGTCTGAATCGCACCACCAAAAAGGAGCAGCTTTTCCGTCAATGTGGTTTTCCCGGCATCGGGGTGACTGATGATCGCAAACGTGCGGCGCTTCTTAATTTCTTGTAAATTACTCATATATGCCTGGCAACGAGTGCCCATGGTTGGTCAAAATTTGCGCAAAGATACGAATTAAAAAAAGCCGCCCCTAGCAGGAGCGGCTCTAAATTCCGTCAGCTGACGTCACATGCTGCGTCGGCTCAATAATAAGAATGCTTGTAATCTTCTACCGAGGTAAGGATCACTTCGTGCGCCTCGTCTTTGCCGTAAACATTGGTGATTTCAATGTGCGCCTTCTCGCCCGGCAGGTTTTTGTATGTCAGGAAGTAGTGCTTCAAACGCTCCACAATACCGTCCGGCAGCTCGCTCAGGTCGTTGAACTGACCGTAAACTTCGTCGCCTTTCAGCACGGCGATGATTTTGTCATCCGCCTCGCCGCCGTCGATCAGACGAATCCCCCCAATAGGCTTCGCTTCGCACATGATGTTACCGTGCGAAATAATTTTCTCGCACAATACGATGATATCCAGCGGGTCACCATCACCCTCGGTCACATCACGGCCAGACCGCTCACGCGCCAGTGCCGCGATTTTATCCGCACAATACGTTTTGGGAATAAAACCGTACAATGCAGGAACGATGTTCGAGTATTTCTGAGGGCGGTCGATTTTGAGGTAACCGGTCGCCTTGTCAATTTCGTATTTTACGGTATCGGTGGGAACAATCTCAATAAATGCAGTAACTAATTCGGGTGCCTTGTCACCCATTGGAATTCCGTGCCACGGATGTGCTTTGTGTACGTTAGCGATCATTAGTTGTGTAATAGGTAATAACTTTAAACTTAAATTTCGTTGAATACTGATCTTAATTTCTTACAATCCTGCTTTCTCGGCAATAGTGTAATCCCCTGTCTTTGAGACAGATTGCTTCACAAACAATTCACCCAAAAATCCTGCTAGAAATAATTGAGAGCCCACCATAATCGCTACGAGCGCCAGAAAGAACAGCGGGTTCTCTGTAACATTCCGGTAGGGCAATAAATTGTAAATGTTATATATCTTTTTTCCGATAAGCCACACAGCTATAAGGCTTCCAAGAAAAAACATAAGAGTTCCCAGACTACCGAACAAATGCATTGGTCTCCGTCCAAACTTATTCACAAAGGCGATCGAAAGCAAATCCAGGAAGCCAAAAATGAATCGCTCGAGACCGAATTTTGTGTAACCGTATTTGCGCGCCCGGTGCTGCACCACCTTCTCCCCGATCCTGGCAAAACCATTCCATTTCGCTATCACTGGAATGTAGCGGTGCATCTCTCCGTAAATAGTGATATTCTTGACAACCTCCTTACGGTAAGCCTTCAACCCACAGTTAAAATCGTGCAGATAAACCCCTGAAATACTGCGGGTAGCAGCATTGAACAATTTAGTCGGGATGGTTTTGGTGATCGGGTCGTACCGCTTTTTCTTCCATCCCGAGATCAGGTCGTAACGGTCGTTGACGATCATGCTGTACAACTCCGGAATTTCGTCCGGACTATCCTGCAAATCAGCATCCATCGTGATTACCACTTCACCCTTTGCAGCCTGAAAACCCGTTTGTAATGCAGCTGTCTTGCCATAATTCCGCACAAAACTCATTCCGCGCACATTAGGATTTTCCTTCGAAAGCTGCTGGATCACCTCCCAGGAGCGGTCTTTGCTGCCGTCGTCCATGAAAAGCACTTCGTACGTAAAGTGATTCTCCTCCATCACCCTCGCAATCCACTCGCAGAGCTCGGGAAGCGACTCTTCTTCATTGTAAAGCGGGATAACAACGGAAATCTGGATAGCCTGGTTGGTCATGTACGGTTTCAGTGACAAAGCTTTGCCGGTAATTTGCGGCAAAGTTCGTGTTTTTCCTGATCAAAATTTCAAATAAAAAGCTTTTAACAACTCCCTGAAACGCGGATCATGGGTAACACCGTCCGTTTCATAAATGTACAAATCGGACTCAACATGCACATTATGAGCAAATTCAGACCGTTGGAATAGCATAAGTAAGCGAAATGCTTTTTTATCTTCCTGATGAAACAATGTCAGCTTGCGAGTGAGTTTCCACCCCGCTTGTTCTGCTTTTTCGGCGAAGCGTTCACCCTCGTCGACCGGAAAAAGAATGTTGAATTTACCCTCCGGTTTTAAAAGTCGCTGGATAGCGACGAGCAGCTCCTCAAAATCAAGGAATTTGGCATGATGGGCGATATTCTTTTTATCAAGCGGGGAAAGCAGGTCCGATTGGAAGAATGGCGGATTGGTGATAATTACATCATACAAATGGTCCGACACAAACTCCTGCACCGCCGAATGGAACAGCGTAATACGGTCGTGAAACGGGCTTTGCTCCACATTTTCTCCGGCTTGGTAAAACGCTTCCGCATCAATTTCCACGGCGTCAATCATCGCGTATGAGTTGCGCTGTGCTACCATTAATGACAGTAGCCCTGTTCCGGCACCGATGTCGAGTATGCGGTCGGCATCCTCCACATCCGCCCACGCACCTAGCACGCAGGCATCTGTACATACTTTCATGGCGCACTGATCCTGCCGGACAGTGAACTGCTTGAACCGAAAATGGGCGTTACGGGGCATATTATGGTCTATTTTCTTCCAAAATCAGCCGGATTCTCTCCCCAATACTCCGTCTCCCATTTCAATATCCTGTTGGGGTAAGTGTTCGTTGCCAGCCAGCGTTCGGCGCGCTGCAACATTTCAAAAAGCGGCTTGTTCCTTGGGGTCAAAGCCAGTTTGGTATTCGCGTGTTTCTTCCTTACCCAGGCGATCGCCGTTTTGGAATCGCTGTAAATCGGCAGATCGCTCTCCTTTTTCTGCAAATAGGCCAATGCGTGCACGATTGCCAGAAACTCGCCGATATTGTTAGTGCCGTCTTTAAATGGCCCCTGCAGGAAAATGCGGTCGCCGGTGGCGTAATAAACGCCCTGGTACTCCATATCACCGGTGGCTGTATTCCAAGCCGCATCTACGGCAATACTATTTTTTATCGGCCGTCCTACGTTAGCAGGCGGCTCCTGCACCGCGGGCTTGGTATCCTTTTTGGCCACAAACTCCCAGTAATTCCGCTGAATGGCCGCTTCGGCTTCCTGCAAAGAGTCAAAAGACTTGTAGCGTGCATCTTCGAAGCCCTTGATTTGCGCTTCGCATTCCTTCCAATCGGTAAAAACGCCCGTCTTCCGGCCTTGCCACACTACGTAAAACTTGGACTTTTTCGACACGAACTTTCGGTTTTGTTAACTATTAATGTTTTGTCAGGAGTAGTCAAGTGTAGTCAGGCGTGGTCAAGAGATCACCAGGCGAGACAAACCTGGGACAACAAATGACTATACTTGACTATCAATGACACTACACGACCACACCTGACTACATATGACCACACTTGACTATTTTTCCGCCCAAACGCACGCCAAACTAACGATCACCTCAACCGCCTTCTCCATATCCTGCACCGATACCCATTCCAGTTTGGAATGGAAAGCATGCTCGCCTGCGAAGATATTCGGGCATGGCAGCCCCATGAATGAAAGCCGCGAGCCGTCGGTACCGCCGCGAATGCTGCGCTGGATCGGGTCAAGGCCAACCCGTCGCATAGCTATCAATGCATTTTGGATCACTTCCGGATGTTGATCGAGCACTTCTTTCATGTTCCGGTATTGCTCCTGAACCTTGAATTCCGCGGAAGAATTAGGGTATTCTTTCAATACACCTTCCATAATGCCTTTCAGCAATGCCTCTTTCTCGTGCAAGCCCGCAACGGTAAAATCGCGGATGATAAAGCTCAAAACGGCTTTTTCCTGAATGCCTTCCATTTGCACGGGGTGGATAAAACCTTCCTTATCCTGTGTGGTTTCAGGCGAAAGTTTATCTTTTGGAAGCCGCGCCAATATTTCGGCGGCAATTTTCAATGCGTTTTCCAGCTTCCCAATCGCATAACCCGGATGCGTGCTCACGCCGTAAATGGTAATTTTCACACCATCGGCGGAAAACGTTTCGTCCTCCAAAGTACCGATGGCCTCGCCGTCAACAGTGTAGCCAAAATCAGCGCCCAGCTTTTGCAAATCGACTTTCTCAGTACCTCTTCCTACTTCTTCATCGGGAGTGAAAAGGATTTTGATAGCACCGTGCTTAATCTGCGGATTAGCGAGCAAATACTCGGCGGCGGCCATAATTTCGGCGACACCGGCCTTATTATCAGCACCCAGCAAGGTAGTACCGCTGGCTGTTATGATATCATTTCCAATCTGCTGATCGAGGTCATGCAGCTCCCCTATTCTCAACACCTGCGAATGATCGTCTGGCAAGATAATATCCGAACCGTCCCAATTTTGGTGAACGATCGGTTTTACATTTTCGCCCGTAACATCCGGTGAAGTATCGACATGCGAGCAAAAGCAGATCACCGGGACGTCGTTCCTGTCCGAATTCGAAGGGATCGTCGCATACACGTATCCGTGGGCATCCACATGCGCATCCGCGACGCCCAGCGCGCGAAGCTCTTCGGCGAGCAGGTTGCTCAGGTTACGCTGTTTGGCAGTACTGGGAAATGTCTCCGAATTAGGATCTGATTGCGTATCAATTTGCACGTAACGCAGAAATCGTTCGAGAACAGAGCTCATAATGAGTCGATTGAAGTTTTTGAGATACGATTAACCGATGATCGACGCCAGGTCGGCAGGTGAGTAATTGATATTCTTCAAAGTCTTGTCGTCGGCGGTACGGTAAACCAGGTATTTGCCATTATCTTCTTTGAAATAGCATTCGGTACCCTTCGCCTGGTAATGCGCCACGGTCGCCTCGGCTTCTTCTACCGAGTTGCAGGCTTTGGACATGTTCGAGCGCTGCACTTCGTCAAACAACGTGCGAAACTTCTCGCCCAGCCCGAATTCCAACACCGCTCCCGATAACACATATTGCAGGTCGCAAAGCGCGTCGGCCACCTCCACAATGTCCTTTTCGAGGATCGCAACTTCCAGCTCCTTCAACTCCTCGGCCAACAATGCCACACGCAGGCGGCTTCTTTCTTCGGAGGGAATCGTCGGCGTTTCCAGGATCGGATGTTTGAAAGTTCTATGAAAATCCGCGACTTGATTAAGGCTATCCAGTTGTTGCATTGTTATATGGTTTTAAAAATTTGTCTTGACTGAATGTAGCGTTGGGGCGCCACTTACATCGAGAGATTGGTTTTGAAAAGCTTAATAGAAATAGCTAACAGGATGATACCGAATACCTTGCGAAGAATATCCGTGCCGCCTTGCCCGAGTTTCCTTTCCAGCCAGTTCGACGATTTTAATACGAGGTAAATAAAAAAGAGGTTCAGCACGATGCCGACCAGGATATTCTGGATCTGGTAGGTTGAACGGAGCGATAGCAAGGTTGTCATCGTAGCCGCGCCGGCGATCATCGGAAATGCAATGGGCACAATCGACGCCACGCTCACATCCATACTACCATGTTTGAAAATATCGCGCCCCAGGATCATTTCGAGCCCCAACAGGAACAGAATAATAGCCCCCGCAATCGCAAACGAGGCAATATCCACACCGAAAAGGCTCAATAACCTTTCCCCCAAAAACAGAAAGATCACCATAATGAGCCCGGCCACGATGGTTGTTTTTTCAGACTCGATCTTGCCGAGCTTCCGCCGGAAATCGACGATAACCGGCAATGAGCCAAGCACATCAATCACCGAAAACAATATCAGCGTGACGGAAACGATTTCCTTAAAATTGAACATGGGCTTACACTTTGGGGCGTTTTGATCCCGCAAAGTTGCTCAAAACCGACTGCTTACACAACCTTATAAACCAATGATCGTGAAAATACCGGCGGTTAGGAAGCGCTTCCCGGCAGGAAGTTCAGGAATGTATTGAACTGCTTCTTGTACTTCTCCTCGTCGATTTTGTAAAAGAAAGCTCCCTTTTTGGAATAGCCCTTTTGTTTTTCATCCAGCTTGATCAACAAATTGGTTGACAACAATTTACGGCTGAAATTCCGCTTATCCAGCTCCGTTCCGAAAATCGCTTCATACAGTTTTTGCAACTGCGGGATCGTGAATTTTTCCGGTAGTAATTCAAAGCCGATCGGGTGCTGTGAGGCCTTGTAACGCAAATGCTGGATCGCCATATCGACCATCGCACCGTGATCAAAAAGTAATTTGGGCAGTTCCTGCATCGAGAACCATTGCGCTTCGTAGTTTTTGGAGATCTTGTGGTCGTAATCCTCCACGTTGATCAATGCAAAATAGGCAACCGATACCGTACGTTCCACCGGGTCGCGGTGAGGGCTTCCGAAAGTGTATAGTTGTTCGAGGTAAATGTCTGTCAGGTTCGTAAGCTCGAAAAGAATACGCGACGATGCGCCTTCAAGGCTCTCGTCAGGCTGTACCCAACCGCCCATCAGCGACCAGGTGTGGTGTTCATCCTCGATGCCCCGTTTTACCAGCAACAGTTTCAGTTCTTCACCGTCAAAACCAAAAATAATTGAATCCAGCGCGACCAGACATTTCGTCTGGGCCTGGTATTGCTTTAAAATATCTAATCGCACAACTAGTAAGTCGCAGGTGAGTGGATTTGTTTTTAGTTATAAATACAATGAGGGCCATTTACTACTCATTCTGTCAATTCGGGGCCATTTTCACTAAAAATGCCTTCAACATGGCTATTTCCTCATCGCTGATAGCCGGGAAATTGGCAATGCGAAAACTGGTATCCTTCTCTTTTCCATAGCCGTTGCCGAGCGTAATCCCTTCCTTTTGCGCCGCATTTTTAAGGAACGCGACGCGCTCTTTCACTGCCCGGACAGCAATAACTGTATCCGACCGCACCGCGGCATTTTCGACCACCAATTCATACCCGTTTTCGAGCAGGAATGCATACCAGTCGTGCGCTCGCTGGCGTGTCTGTGCATCCACCTCCTCGATCGCCGGAACCTGCTGCATCACCTTTCCGAGCAGGTAAATGCCGAGAATATTAGGGGTAAACGGAGTTTGAAACTTCAAAAAATTATCGCGAATGAATAGCAGGCTATTATAATGCTTCCGCTCGCCTACCTGTATGGCGCGCTCGATGGCTTTGGGCGAAACAATCATCACGGCCAGGCCCGCAGGCAGGCCAAAGCATTTCTGTACCGAAGCATACCAGATATCAGCATTCTCCCAGGGCAAAATCACCCCTGCCATCGCCGAAGTGGCGTCCACGGCGATGAGGTTATCGACCTTTTTACGAATATCGAGCAAGAAGCCGTCCGGGATTTTGGTACCATTCGAAGTCTCATTGTAGGTTACACAGATCAGCTCGTTGCGCGAGAAGATGGCGGACCGGTCCATGAGCAGCGTTTCATTCAATCCGAAGGTCGCGTCGGTGGCACGATGCGAAATGCGGTGGGTATATTCCATCCATTTCTCGCCGAATGCCCCATTGTAAATATGCAGGCTGGAATCGATCAGCAGCGATTGAGCGATGATTTCCCAGCATTCCGTCGCAGACGACACAAAATAGACCTCATACCCGGCCGGAACATCCAGCTTGGATTTCAGATCGGCGATCGTCTGTTCCAGCAAATGCATAAAACCGGAGCTGCGGTGATTGGAACTGATCAGCCCGCTCGCAAATGCTTCCGAAATATATTGTTCGACCTGCGGATAAACCTTACTCGGCCCTGGGTAAAACGTGATCATAGCATTTCGTTTTTGATTTAAAACAAAACATCACAGGCCGGAATAAAATCCCCAAACCTGTGATGCCCGAAATATAAATTGAAAGCCGGAATACCCAATGACAAGACCTGACCATTCCTGACTATAAATGACTCCTCTGACTAAACTTGACCAGACCTGACTAAACTTGACAAAACCTGACCAAGCGGAAGCGTCACATAAACCCTTCCCGCACCATCGCTTTTTCCAGCTTCTCGCCCAGCTCTTTCGAAGCTTTCAGTAGCGGCAAGCGTACATCCGAACTGCAAATACCTTTGATTTCCAGGCATTTCTTGATCCCTACCGGGTTCGACTCGATGTAAAGCAACGTATCGAATTCCAGGAATGCGAGTTGCAGCTTCGCAGCGTCTTTGAAACGGCCTTCGAGCGCAGCCCAGGTAAGATCGTGGAATTCTTTCGGGAATGCATTGGCAATCACCGAAATAACGCCATGCCAACCTACGCTTGCCATGGTAGTTACCAGGTTATCATCGCCCGAAAGCAGCAAAAAGTCTTCCGGCGCGCGGGAAGCGAGTTCCATGCTTTGTTCGATGCTGCCGCCGGCGTCTTTGATACCAATGATATTCGGATGCGCCGCCAGTTTGATGATCGTATCGGCCTTCATGTTAATTACCGTGCGGCCGGGAACGTTGTACAAAATAACCGGCACCGGCGAAGCATCGGCAATCGCAGTAAAATGGGCGATAATGCCTTCCTGCGTCGGCTTATTGTAATACGGACACACCGAAAGGATCGCATCCACACCCGCGAAGTCAGTTTCCTTAATCGTATTCAGTACCTCCTGGGTATTGTTGCTTCCGATGCCGTAAACGATCGGCAGCTTCTTGTAGTTGTTCTTTATTGTAAATGCCAGGATATCACGCTTTTCCTTGGAAGTAACTGTCGGCGACTCGCCAGTTGTTCCTTGTACTACGAGGTAGTCCGTACCACCTTCCGTCACCAGGTCGATCAGTCTTTTCAGACCCGGATAATCAATCTCATTCTGTTCATCAAAAGGTGTGATCAGCGCGGCCCCTACCCCTTTGAAACGTTGGTCCAATGGCATTATTTACTTATATAATTGTTAGATTTTAAAACACAAAGTTAGCCTTCCGGGGCTATATTCTTTACTTAATTTCCAATCATTGCTAAAAATTCTTCCTCGGAGATGATGGTAACGCCCAGTTTACGTGCTTTTTCAAGCTTCGAAGGCCCCATATTCGCGCCGGCGAGCAGGTAATTGAGCTTTCCGGACACGCCGCTGAGCACCTTTCCTCCATTCGCTTCGATCTTCTCTTTCAGCTCGTCTCGTTCGAAATTTTCAAAGACACCGGAGATCACAAACGTTTTTCCATCCAGCAGGTCACTTTCGATTTCGACCGGTTTTTCATCACTTTCCATCTGCAAACCGGCTTGTTCCAATCGTTGAACCAACAATTGATTTTCCGGAACGCTGAAAAACGATTCGATACTCAGCGCAATGCGCCCGCCTATTTCGGGTACTGCTGTGAGTTGTTCGTAACTCGCAGCCCGCAACGCTTGCATTGATTTGAAATAGGCCGCCAGTTTCTCTGCCACAGTTTGGCCTACAAAGCGGATACCCAACGCAAAAAGTACATTCTTGAATGGCACGGTTCTCGATAAATCAATGCCTTTCAGGATATTATCCACCGTCTTTTCACGGAAACTTATCTTTTTAACCTTCCCGGTTTCTTCATTGAGCAGGTTCTTTTCCAGGCCCAGCAGTTTGTCGTAGTTGAGGTCGTACAGGTCTGCAGGCGTACGCACGAGATCGAGATCGAACAGAAGTTCTATTTTCCCTTCGCCCAAACTTTCGATATTCATCGCCTTACGGTGGATGAAATGCTCGATGCGGCCTTTTAGCTGCGGCGGACAATGGCTGTCGTTCGGACAGAAAAATGCCACTTCCCCTTCATTACGCTGTAATTCGGAATTACACTCGGGGCAATGCGTCGGGAAGACGACCTCCTCTGTTTCGTACTTTTCGCGCTGAGAAACATCAACCTCTGTGATTTTGGGAATAATCTCCCCGCTTTTTTCCACGAAAACGGTATCGCCTATCCGGATACCCAACCTTTCCAGCTCGTTCGCATTATGCAAAGTCGCGCGCTTCACACGCGTACCCGACAAATGCACGCCTTTGACCTGATTGTACGGCAATGCGCGCTCCGAAAGGTCACATAGGTTAGCAACCGGCGTCACAGCGCCCGTCCTACCTACCTGGTAGGTTACCATTCGCAGCACCGCCGGTTTATTTTCGGCCTTGTATTTATAGGAAATCGCCCAACGCGGACTTTTTGCCGTGAAACCAAGTTCTCTCTGCTGGGCAAAAGAATTGACCTTGATCACAATCCCGTCCGTCGCCAGCGGCAAATGCATGCGTTTCTCCTCCCATTCGCGGATGTATTCAATGGCTTCGTCGATATTCGCCACCTTTTTCCAGCCTGGCGATACGTTGAAGCCCCATGCTTTCATTCCTTTCAAACTCTCTTCCTGGGTTGGAAAAACATCGGTATCGGCAAAGAAGTAATAGAGGTAACAATCAAGCCCGCGGCGTGCCGTTTCGGCCGAGTCCTGCAATTTGAATGAGCCGGAAGCCGCGTTACGGGGATTGGCATATTGGTTTTCGCCGAGCGTATCCATTTCCTCATTCAGTTTTTCAAAAGAAGAGGTCGGCATAAAACCTTCGCCGCGAATCTCGAACAATGGCGGCAGATTGTCGGCTTTCACGCGCAAAGGCAGTGAACGGATGGTTTTAACATTATTGGTAATCTCATCGCCACGTGTACCGTCGCCGCGCGTAACACCGCGCACGAGAATGCCGTTTTCATACGTAAAACTGAGCGATATCCCGTCGAACTTCAGTTCACAAATGTATTCATAAGCCTCACCGTCAAGGCCGCGACGCACGCGGTCGTCGAAGGCCCGAAGCTCTTCCTCATTATAAGTGTTATCCAACGATAACATAGGATACCGGTGGTACACCGCATTGAACGTCTTTGTAACCGCCCCGCCGACCCGCTGCGTCGGTGAATCGTCCTGTTTGAATTCCGGATACTGGTTTTCCAGGGCTTGCAGTTCTTTGAGCAGCTGGTCAAATTCAAAATCCGATATTTCCGACTCGCTGTCCTGGTAATAGCGGTCATTGTAATAATGCAGCTTTTCTGAAAGCTCCTGGATTCGTTGTTGAGGATTCATAGTAGTCACGGCGGCTTGATGATTCGGCCCAAATTTAAGATTTAATTCAAATTTTGGGCATTGGATAAATAATGTGTTACCAATCGCATGGTGGAGCGTATCAATGGCACATTCACCTATCCATCACACGCTCAGCATGTCATGTATTTTTCGTATTTTCGTTCAAAACGGCAAAGCTTATGAAAACCCTGGAACCGACCATTCATTACAATCCGGATTTGACGCAGATCATAAACGGGGAGGAAGTCATGTCGCCTAGCCCGAAAATGCCCCATCAAGCGGCCTCCGGAGAGTTATTTCTTCTGTTGGCTAGCCACGTCAAGCAAAACAAACTCGGTCGTGTTTTCGCTGCGCCATTCGACGTAATTCTGGAACAGGATTTCAATCACCTGCAACCGGATATTTTTTTCGTATCCAATGCGAACCGGGATATCATGCAGGACTGGATTCGCGGCGTGCCAGATCTGGTCATCGAAATCGTTTCGCCCGGCTCGAAAAAGATGGATACTGTTGTCAAAAAGGGTGTGTACGAAAGCTACGGCGTGCCCGAATGCTGGATCGTCTTTCCGGATAAGGTTTGCATTGAAATATATACGCCTGTGGAAGGCCGATACGAGTTGCACGGCACTTTTTCGGATGAGCAAACGGTACAATCGAAAGTACTACCGGCGCTGTCGTTCCCGGCGAGTGCTATGTCAGGTGATTTTGACTAACTTAACCAACAGAAAGCTGCCCGCTTACCCGCCTTCCCCATAAATTCACTAATTTCGGCCTCATTAATCATTACTAGCTTCTGATTTCATGGCTGAAATTGCCCCTTCCATACTAGCCGCGGATTTTGCGAACCTGCAACGCGACGTCGAAATGATCAACCACAGTTCCGCAGGTTATATTCACGTTGATATCATGGACGGCATGTTCGTCCCCAACATTTCATTCGGGATTCCCGTGTGTGAAGCCATTCACCGGCATGCGCAAAAGCCACTGGATGTACATTTGATGATCGAGCAACCCGACCGTTACCTCGAAGCGTTCCGTAATGCGGGCGCATCCGGGCTTACCGTGCATTATGAGACCTGCCCGCATTTGCACCGCACAATCCAGCATATTAAAGAGCTTGGCGCCGAACCGGGTGTGGCGCTCAACCCCCATACGCCGGTAGAAGTGCTCAGCGAGATCATGGGCGATGTTTCGCTAATCCTGATCATGTCGGTGAACCCCGGGTTTGGAGGCCAGAAATTCATTGAAAATACCTACCGGAAAATTGCGACACTGGATGGCTACCGCAAAAAATTCGGCTACAATTTCAAGATTGAGGTCGATGGCGGCGTTAACCTGAACAATGCGCCCCGGCTTGTGCATGAAGGTGTGGATATCCTCGTGGCAGGCAGCTTTGTTTTCACCTCGCCCGATCCGGTGCAAACGATCGCCGAGCTGGGAAATAGCTAGCATTCATTGAGACGACACCATGAATATTTGCAAATCACTGGCCGCCAGGTTGCTGCCCGGACTTCTATTGGCTTGCTTGTTTTCGCTGGGGTTTGTTTTTCAGAGGAAAGACCAGGCCCCGCCGAAATTCCCGTTGAAAATCAGCCCGAACGGCAGGCATATTACCGATAACAACGGTACGCCGTTCCTGATGGTGGCCGATGTGGCGTGGCAAATGCTCAGGAGGCTGAGCTATGCCGAGGCGGTTCAATATATGGACACCCGCAAGTCCCAGTCTTTCAACACCTTCCTGGTGCATTTGCTCCCTGCATTGCCCAACCAGCGGAATTTTAACAAGGTTGCCCCGTTTCTCGACAATAATGATCTGACGAAACCCAACAAGCCCTATTTCGATTACCTCGAAAAGATCGTCATAGCGGCCCGGGAACGCAATCTAGTAGTTGGGATTGTGGTATCGCGGCAGAGCTGGAACACGGTTTTTGATACGCAAAAAGAGGAAGCCTGGAAAAGTTATGGAACTTATGTGGGAAAGCATTTTGCCAAATATTCCAACATTATTTGGATCATCAGCGAGGAAGAATACCAAAGCGCTTCCCAATTTAAATCCATTTCCGAAGGCATCCGGGCCGAATCCGACGGGCAGATCATGGCCTCGCTCAACACGTGCTCGCCCACGAGCGTGAACGACAATTCGCCCAACCATTCGCAGCTCAAATTCATTATTCCCGATTCCACGGTAACCCCGGCCGAATATGCCGCACTGGCCAACTGGCAGAAAAATTCAGCCGAGGCTGCATTGCGCCCGTTTCTGATCGCCAATTCGGAGTTCCCTAAAGAAATTACCGACCAGTCGACACTGATCCGCAACCAAGCATACCAGTCCATTCTGAGCTCAGCGGCGGGTTTCTGCCATATGAGTACGATCAAGAACTTCAACCCTACCTGGAAACTCAACATTACCAAGGACGGAGCCGAATACATTCACCAGCTTGTTAGGATACTTAAAGGCATTCCGTGGGAGTATATGCAGCCGGATACACCCGATCTGCTCGTGGATTCGCTAGATAAGGCCGAGATAGGCATCGTTTCACTTTCGAACAAAAAGATGGCGATGCTTTACCTTCCTACTTCACGACCGGTGCGCCTGGACCTCAAACATCTGGAAGGAAGCCAGTTCGGCGCGGTTTGGTACAGTCCCCGCACGGGCAAAAGGTGGAACGGCAAGGATCTGAAACTGGACGAGGAAGCGATCGTTCAGCCACCCGAATTACAGCCGGAATGGGACTGGATACTCCTCATCGGCGCCAAGCAGTAAGTTTGGCTCTTTTTTGTATTATTATTATATTACCTGATATAGAATAGCCCGGTCGGCATCAGATCACCCCATGCATTTGAGATTTAAGAACACCCTTTTCAGCATATTAATGGCAGTGATGCCGCTTTTCGCGTACTGCCAGGAGGTGTTATGGGCTAGCAAGGTGTTGGGGTATTCTTCCGAATACCGGCCGTCGCAGATAGGTCACGCTTATCGCTCCAAACAAATCCTCGGCCCCCCAAACAAGCTTCCCGATGTGGGCGACAGCCCCTGTGCCTGGGCGCCGGCCGATGCCGACGGGCGTAACGAGGAATGGATTAAGGTCGGTTTTGAGGAAAGCATTCCATTAAAACAGATCGCAATTGCCGAGAATTTCAACCCCGGCGCGATCGTGCGGGTGTACGCATACGATGATACTGGCAAGGAATACCTCGTTTCGGAGACGCCAGCTGCCCAGCAAACTGTGAAAGGCCGCATGCTGCATATTTTTCCCAAACAGAATATCCAAGCCAATGCAGTGAAAATCGTGTTGCAGCCGAGCAAAGTCTCTGGTGCCAACCAGATCGATGCGATCGCTATTTCGTCGGAAGCGGCGCCTGTCGAAGCGAAAATCAATTTTGTGGCCTCCCAGTTGAAAGCGCAAAAAGAGAATATGGGCAAGGCGATCAACTCTGTTGGCCAGGAAGTGGCCCCGATTATCGCTCCGGATGGGAAGACACTCTATTTTACTCGCAACAACTTTGACGGCAATACCGGCTCGCCCGGCCATCAGGACGTGTGGGTTTCGACGCTCAACGACCAAGGACAATGGACAAATGCGATTAATATCGGCCCACCTATCAACAATGCGGGGGATAATGCCATCACCAGCATTTCCGCCGATGGCAAAACTGCTTACCTTATCAATGAATACCGTCCCGACGGCAGCCTTTATTTCGGGTTTTCGCGCTCGTTCAAAACGAAAACCGGCTGGGGCTTCCCAAGATCATGGCCGATTACAAACCTCATAAAATCCGCGAAAAGTCTTGAAATTACGGTTTCACCTTTTGAAAATGTGCTGATTATGTCCGTAGAAGGGCTCGATTCAGAAGGTGGCAAGGACCTTTACATTTCATTTTTACAAAAAAACAACACCTGGTCGGAGCCGCGTAACCTGGGTAATGTCATCAATACGGCCGATACCGAAGGGACGCCGTTTCTGGCACTGGACAACAAAACATTATATTTCTCCTCCCAAGGCCATCCAGGCTTCGGTGAAGGCGACCTCTTCCTTACCCGCCGCCTCGATGACACCTGGCTCAACTGGTCGACACCCGAAAACCTGGGCCCGGCGGTGAACTCGCCGCTTTGGGACGCATTTATCAACATTCCCGCAACTGGTGATTATGCCTATTTCAGCGCGAGTGATAAGGTTTTGGGGCAAGAAGACATTTTCCGCATCCGCATGACGCCCGAAATCAAGCCCGAGCCCGTGGCGGTTGTGAGCGGGAACGTCCTGGAAGCGGAAACCAATAAACCGGTAAAATCCGGTATTGCCGCTGACATCAAAAGTACGAATGCCTCATTCGCAACAGCCAGCTTTGACCCCGAAACCGGTGAGTACCACCTGATACTCCCGTTGAAAGAAATATACCGCATTACCGCATCGGGTGAAGGGTTTTTCCCTGTTTCGGAGGACTTGGACCTGAGTACCGAAACCGGTTTCCGGGCGATCCGGAAGAACATTTACCTGCAACCCATTAAGGCAGGCCAGCAGATCCGGCTCAGCAACACGATGTTTTCCCAAAGCAGCGCGGAAGTGACCCCGTCGTCCTTCGCCGAGCTCGACAAGATCGCCGAAACGATGAAAGCCCACCCTACGATGGAGATATTACTGGAAGGTCATACCGACAACCAGGGCGAAGTGCAAAAGAATATCAAGCTCTCTTCCGACCGCGTCGAGCAGGTTAAAAAATACCTTTTGTCTAAAGGTATCGACAGCCAGCGCATTCAGACCAAAGCCTGGGGACCGACGCGCCCTATTGCCAACAACCTCACCGAGCAGTCGCGTCAGAAAAACCGCAGAGTAGAGTTTACGATTCTTAAAATCTAAAAAATATCCTATAACGGGAAATTTCGTTATTTTCGCGGCGTCCATCAGCGAACGCACTAATGTCTCCCAACCAAACCAAAGAAACCCTGCGGTCAAGGCTCATACTCACCCTCATTCTCGTTGCAGGTCTTGCGTTAAGACTTCACAACCTCGATCGGTACAGTATTTTCTTCGATGAAGTGAGCACATTGCTCGTCAGCCAGGGTATTGTGTTGGAAGGAGCTAATCAAAAAGAAGCTTTTGCTACCCGTGAGCTGTCCGACTCCCGTTTTTGGACAACACCGGCCCACCCGCAAAAACAGGTTCTCCGCTCATTTACGGCAAACGAAATCTATACCCCCAAGGCGTTCACGCCTGCCGAATTCTGGGCTCCGAAGTCCATTGAGGACTACTACGAGGCCATGACGCGCAGCGATATCGGGAACAGCCCGTTCTACTACGTGCTCCTGCATCCGTGGATCGACATGTTCGGCTTCTCCGACTACTCTATTCGTCTTTTTTCAGTCATTTTCAGTGTATTGATCATCGGGTTAACCTACCTGTTTGCGAAACGTTTCTTCGGGACCAATACCGCGCTTATAGCAGCAGGTATTACAGCCATCGAACCTTTTTTCATCGCTTACAGCCACCAGGCGCGCAACTATTCATTGACATTCTTCCTGACGCTGGCTGCGACGTATTTCTTTTTGCAAATCATTGAAAATAAAGCCGATAAAAAGAAAACATTTTGGCTTTACGTCGGCTATGTATTCTCCGCCGGGCTCGGATTGCTCAGTCATTTTCTGGTCATCGCGGTATTGCTGGCGCACGCATTGTATGCATTATTTTTCCTGAGAACGCTCAAAGGCTGGATTCGCATGGCCATTGCGGCCGTGTTTGCGCTCTCCGGTGTCGCCTGGTGGCTGATCTTCGGAGGCGGCGTTTACACATTGTCCTCACTGCAATATCAGGCTGCATTGTATAAAAGAATGGCAGAAACCGGTGGGCAGGCTTTCGGTAACATATTGCCGGCAACTCCGCTGAATGTCTTCAACAAATCGCTGCCTATATTCGCGGACCTCGTGATTTTCACCAACGGCCTTACCGATGCACTGGGAGGCAAGAAGAACGTGGTTGTGGCTTTGGCGGTAGCATTGATACTGATCTGCTGGTATCGTTTCAAAGACAAGATCAACACGCCGGCCTGGTTTACACCCCGCTTCCCGTACTTGCTCGTCATCGTCGTCGCGTTTTTTTACAATAATCACAAACTGCAATTCTGCATTCTAAGTGTCAGTTTGTTTGCATTGTCCTTCATTCCCGATCTGCACAAAAATGCGGATCGCCAGCAAAAAGCACGCCTGTGGATGCTTTACATGATGGCGCTCGTTCCGACGCTGTTCCTCATCCTGATGTCGTTCAAGAATGGGCATACTTATGGCATTATGCAGCGGTACTCGGGCTTTTCGTTCCCTTACGTCATTATCCTGCTAAGTCTGCTGCTCCACTTCTATACGACTTTGAAGGTGGAATTCCGGGTGCTTATTTTTGTGTTCCTTGCCGCCCAGCTCTATTTCGTAGGATTGAGATTAAAAGAATTCTATGAGGACCGCTCACCGAAGTACGGCTATTTTGCCGTTCCGCGCGTGCCTAACCCCTACTGGGAGGCTGCAAAGAAGATAGAAGCGAATTACCAGCCGGGCGACACCATCTTTTATCCGGCCCCACGCTACGAGGTGCTTTCCGAAATGGACCGCACATTCCTGCCCTATTCGATCCACGATGCGCAGATTACCAACCTGTATTTCCCCAAAGACGCGCAATATGTGCAGGTCATGGATATGAATCAGGCAGATCGGATCTGGATCAAAAAACAGGGACGCTCCGAGCCCCTGGAAATCATGAAACTGACCGGCAAACGTTACGGTTTTGAGTAAGCGGCAAGGTGGTTTTGGCAGAGCCGTCCAATAACATTTTGTATATTGCGGACTTAAAACCAGAGATCTGGCCGTTATTTTGCAGGCAATTCCTTACATCGACATACAACATCAGGCATGACAGCAGAAGAGATATTAAAAGACCCGAAACAGTTGAGCGGCGAGCTTCGCCTTAAAATACTGGGCCTTTACCACCAGGCCAATGCGGGCCACATTGGTTGCTCGCTCAGCTGCATCGACCTGATGATCGCAGTCCTTTTCCTTCAAAAATCGGTCGATGATACCTTCATTCTTTCCAAAGGCCACGCCGCGGCCGCGCTTTATGCGTGCCTGAATACGCTGGGAGAAATTACCGACGAGGAGCTGGACACATTCTACCTGGACGGCACCACGTTACCCGCCCACCCTGCACCGCGCCAGTACAAAGGCATTCCTTTTGCTACCGGTTCATTAGGCCACGGCCTGCCCATTGCAACGGGCATCGCCCACGCTGCAAAGGTCGCTGACGATGCAACGTATTCGTTCACGCTGCTGTCTGATGGGGAGACCAACGAAGGCACCACCTGGGAGGCTGCGCACTATGCCATCCAAAACCAGCTCGACAACCTCATCATGCTCATCGACAAAAATGGCTTGCAGGGTTTCGGTTTTACGGATAAAGTTCTGGGAGAAACCGCTTCGGTCGAAAAATGGAAAGCGATCGGTTTCGAAACGGTGGAAGTGGACGGCCACGACATTGCGGCCATCAGCGAGGCGATCAGCAAGCTGAAAGAAAGCAAAAACGGGCTTCCGAAAGCCATTATCGCCAATACCGTGAAAGGGAAAGGGGTTTCTTATATGGAAAACAAATTGGAATGGCATTACCTGCCCATGAATAAAGACCAGTATGAGCAAGCTACACTGGAAGTAAAGGAACGCTATCTTAATGAATTGACGAATGCTTGACCATTTACCGGTTTACCGCGATAAAATAGAGAAATTAAAAGGGCCAGTTTTTGTTTTCGGTGCCAGCGGCTTCATTGGCGCCAACCTCTTCAATGATATATTCAAAATCCGGCAGGATTGCTACGCAGTAACACACGATGCGACCAAAGCATGGCGCCTGAAGCTGCTGAATGTCCCGTTTGAAAACATTATTCACTGCGATATTCTTTCAGACAATTCCATTAAGGAGGTATTTGAAAAATATAAACCGCAGACGATTTTCAACCTTGCGGCCTATGGTGCGTACAGCAAGCAGAGCAATGTGAATCTGACTTACGAGACAAACGTACTCGGAACGGTGAATATCCTGCAAAACTGCACGAAGGATATGGTTTACATCCATGCCGGAAGTAGTTCTGAATACGGTTTCAATTGTACGTCGCCCAAAGAAACCGACCGCGTGGAACCGAACAGCCATTATGCGGTTTCCAAGGTTTCGGCCGCTTATTTGCTCGAATATTATGCCAAAGTCGCGGGTCTGAAAACGCTCAACCTGCGCTTATACTCGATTTACGGCTATTGGGAAGAACCCGACCGGTTGATCCCGCGCCTGATCGAGAATGCACGGAAGAAAAATTTACCTTCCCTGGTGTCGCCCGATATCAGCCGTGATTTTGTGTTTGTAGAAGACTGCGTGGAGGCGTTTCTGGATGCGGCATTAAAAATCGACGACGAAAAATCAGGACGCTCCTATAACATCGCCACCGGCCGCAAAACGACCATGGGCGACCTCGTCGACGTAACCCGCAAGGCATTCTCGATCGCCAAAGAACCCGAATGGGGCAGCATGTCGAACCGCAAATGGGACCTTGCCGAATGGTTTGGGGATCCGTCGGCATTTGAAAACGACTTCGGCTGGAAAGCGAGAACTTCCCTGGAAGACGGCCTGATCCGTTACAGCCAATGGCAGGATGCCGTGCAATATGAGTCCAGGTTGATCCCTGCTTTTGAAAATCCGAAGCTTAACCCTGTTATCACAGCCATTATTGCCTGTTACAAGGACGCCCAGGCGATCCCGTTCATGTACGAAAGACTTGTGAAGACTTTCAATGAGCTCAAAGTCCGCTACGAGATCATATTTGTCAATGATAACTCGCCAGATAACCAGGAAGAAGTGATCAATGCGATTTGCGATAAAGATCCTAATGTGGTCGGTATCAGTCACTCGCGGAACTTCGGCTCGCAATCGGCGTTCCTGAGCGGGATGGAGATTGCAACCGGCGATTGTGTAGTGCTCATGGACGGCGACTTACAGGACCCGCCTGAAATCATCCCGGCATTTTACGAAAAATGGATGGACGGCAACGACGTCGTGTACGGCGTACGCGTACAGCGCGAGATGAAACCGCATATCCATTTCTTCTATAAGACATTCTATAAAGTATTCCAGGGGCTTAGCTACATTCCGATCCCACGCGATGCCGGCGATTTCTCGATGATCGACCGTAAAGTGGTGAAAGAGCTGGTGGATCTGCCGGAAACGGAGCAGTTCCTGCGTGGCTTGCGCGCGTGGGTAGGTTTCAAACAAACCGGGGTACCTTATGTTCGTCCGGAAAGGATGTTCGGCGTATCGACCAACAACTGGACGAAGAACATCTGGTGGGCCAAAAAGGCGATCTTCTCGTTCAGCTTTGCGCCATTGGAACTGATGAGTTATGCAGGATTCGGGCTCACTGCACTGTCTATTCTGGGAATAATCTGGCAGATACTGGCCAAATTCTTTTTCTTCCCGGATACGCCAAGAGGCCTCAGCACCGTAATTATCCTGATCGTATTCTTCGGCGGGCTCACCATCCTGGGCATTTCGTTCTTGGGAGAATACATTACCAAGATATTCGAAGAGACTAAAAAGCGGCCTAAATATATCCGCACCAGAATACGCCGGGGACCGAAGGCTTATAAAACCGCCGATGAGATCAGGGCTTTGGTAAAACAATTGAGAAAGTAATAAATTGCATGGTATCAGCCGGTTAGGCAACCATTCCTTTTAAGTTAAGCAATCAATCGGCATAGCGCCCACTTAACGATGAGAAAAGAATTTTCAACAGCCATCGAAGAGCTTGCGGTCGAAGACGACTCCGTTATCTTCATCACAGGCGATCTTGGATATAATGCATTGGAAAACTTGCAGGCCAAAATGGGCAAGCGGTTTATCAATGCCGGTGTTGCGGAGCAAAATATGGTGGGAGTAGCTGCCGGCTTTGCGCACAAAGGTTATAAAGTTTTCTGTTACAGCATTGCGCCGTTTATCGTTTACCGATGCCTCGAACAGTTCCGTAACGACGTCTGCTTCAATAACTTGCCAGTGTTTCTGGTCGGTAATGGCGGTGGATATGGCTATGGCATCATGGGCAGCAGCCACCACACGATCGAGGACCTGGCGTGTTTGAGCGGCCAGCAGAATGCCCAGGTGTGGGTACCTGCATTTGCCGACGAAGTGGTTCCGGTTGTGCGGCAGATCGCGGCAGACGCTCGTCCCGCGTACCTGCGCCTGGGAGCCGGGAAAACCACTCCTGCGAACAGCCACCTGACGGGTTCATTTAAAATGATTCACCAGCCTGCCCATGCCGAAACGACTGTTTTTGCACTGGGACCGATTGCTAACAATGTGTTATCGGCACTGGCACTAGCCCCAGAGCTTGCCGAAAAGGTGAACGTAGTGACGGCCTTGCATTTCCCGCTGGAACTGACGGACGAACTGATCACGCTGGTGAAGAAAGCACCCGCGATTCTCGTTGCCGAAGAACATATCAGCACGGGCGGGCTTGCGCAACAACTTTCCGTTCAATTGCTGGAAAAAGGCATTTTCCCTTCGGTATTTAAAAGTCTCAAAGCGGAAGGTTATCCCAACAGCCGCTATGGTAGCCAAAGCTATCACCAGAAGCTTTCCGGACTTGACGCAGATTCGATCCTGTCGAGCATCAGCCAACTAATGATCCCGGCATGACGAAAAAGGCTTTAACCATTATCCTGAGCCTGATCCTGTTATTACCCGTTGCCATTTATTTCACGGTCTGGGATTACTATGCCATCAATATTCCCAAATGGGACGACCATGCGCTGAAAAACTTCATCGCCGAATACGCGCAGGCCGGCGACTGGAAAGGTAAGATCCTGGCGCTTTTCAGGCAGCATAACGAGCACCGCATTGCGCTGACCCGCCTTTTCGCGTGGGTCGATTATGCCATTTTCGGCCATCTTAACTACCGGCATTTGATGACCGCCGGCAACATCTTGCTCCTGGCAGCCATTCCGCTCTGGTATGACCTGCTCAAAAAGAACAAAAAACCGCTTTTTGCATTGGTACCTATTCCATTCCTGTGGATGACGTTGGCGTTTTGGGAGAATATGTACTGGGGAATGGCCGCGGTGCAGAACCTGGGCGTTGTAACACTGGTGCTTTGGACATTGTATCTGGTTATCAACCCCAGAGTATTACCGTTTTCGATTGCTATTCTGCTCAGTGTAGTCACTGTACTGACAAGCGGCAACGGATTAATGGTTCTGCCACTTGGGGCCGTTTTGCTATTTCTCGGCGGTAACCGGAAGCGCTTTGCATTGTGGATCATCATCAGCATGGCCGAAATCTTCTGCTATTTTTATTGGTATACCAAACCCGAATCTAATCCGGAATCGAAAGCCGGTATTCTCCAATTGGCCAAAGGCTATATGGCATTCCTCGGGTCATTTGCGGAATCCATTCCGGTGTTGGATCATTTCAAGGCTTGCCTTTTCCTGGGAATCGTATTGTTCCTGGTGGCGGTTTCGATTGCTTCCACTACCCTTTTCCGGATTATCAGGAATAAATATTCGGTAAAATTTGAACGTACGACCGACCTTTTCTGCCTTGGCGCGATCCTGTTCATTCTGGGAACGGCCCTCATCGTAGTCTACACCCGCGCCGGTTTTGGACTGGAAGGATTGATTACGAGTCGGTATAAAATCTATTCCGTGCTGTTGCTGATCATCGCCTACCTCTACGTCGTTGTTCCGATCCGCGGCAGTTTCCTAACGCCTTACATTACTGCTATCATTGCATTAGCCGTGACATTCAATGTGTTCAGTTACCACTACCACCTGGTGGATGCCTATAACCTTCGAAAACAGCTGGTAACCTGGCAATTCAACTGGACATTTACGGACAAATCGCTGAAATATCCGGCTGACACCTCGTTTGCGGCTAATATCATGGAGAAAACACCGGTCATTTACGACAAATGGCTCTCCCTTATCGCAGTGGCCGACCGTCAGAACTACGCCGGAAGTTCGCGGGGGATGGTTGATTTATATGACAAAACTACTATTACTACTGATACTGCATCCATTAAGGTAAGCAACACCTCATTCACCAGCCAGCGGTTACAGGACAGTGGTGTATATGTGCTGCTCAGCTCGGATAAATGCTACTACATTTTCCCCGCCCTTCGCACACGCAACACGAGCCGCAAACAGCTGTTCCTTAAACAATATTACTTTGCGCCCGGCTTCTATGCCGATATACCATTCTCTGAAATGGACAAGGGAAGTTATAAAGTGGCGCTGATCCGCCAGCAGGGCGACGAAACCGGTATTTTGTTTAAAGACCAGCGTGTGACGGTCAAAGAATCGCGTAAAAAAGAAGTGAAAGTTAACTGGTAATCATGCGCACCAATTCAGAAGGACACATTATTCAACTTGACGGCGTGCGCTTTATTGCAGTGGGGCTGGTTCTGCTCGACCACCTCATCGTAGAAATCAATATTATCCCGTTCGGCGCGTTGGGGGTAACGATCTTCTTCGTGCTCAGCGGTTTCCTGATCTCGCGCATTTTGCTTAAAAGCAAGGAAAAAACTTACGGGACGCCGGGAGGCTTCAAAAAGTACCTGCGCAAATTCCTGATCCGCAGAACGATCCGGATTTTCCCGGTGTACTATCTGATCATCGCATTGCTGTTTATTTTCAATGTGCCGCCGGTGCGTGACAAGCTGCCCTGGCTCGCATTATACGGGACCAACATTTACATTGCCCTCCATAAAACCTGGCTGGGTTCGGTGGACCATTTGTGGTCGCTGGCTGTGGAAGAACAGGTCTATCTTTTCTTTCCCTTCCTGATATTCTTCATTTCCAGGAATAAACTGGTGCCCGTGCTGGGCCTGATGGGCGTTTTCAGTATTCTGCTGCGATTTTTTATTTTCTATACCGGCAGAATACCGGGTACCAACTTCGTCACCATGGGCGAATGGACCGTCACGTATGTTTCCACACCCACGTGCTTCGATTCGTTCGCATTGGGCGGGCTCATGGCCTGGATGCAGCTGTACAAAAATGATTTATTTGTCAAATTCTTCGGCAAATCGTGGCCGGTACTACTTGGTCTGCTAGGGTGGGTCCTTGTCCAGTGGTGGGCTAAATCGCTGGCGCAGCCTTTCAATTTCCCGTACGTGGTGCTCGACAGAACCATGTCGTCCATTTTCGGGTTTATGCTGATAGGACGTGCTGTGATGGGTTTCAAGGGTTGGATGGCCGCGTTCCTCGAAAATCCGGTGTGTATTTATCTTGGCAAAATCAGCTATGGCCTGTACCTGTACCACAATTTTGTATACAACCATTTTCACAGCGGTCCCATGCACCCGACGGTCAGGCTTTTCCGGAAAATCTATCAGCATATTCCCAGCCTCGAAGGCAATATCGCATTCGAAGCAGCGGTCGTAGTGACGCTTACCGTCTTAGTGGCGTCGGTTTCCTGGCACTTTTTCGAGAAACCGATTAACGCCCTGAAAGACAAGTACGCTTACTAAATAATGAAACCCCATAGCCCGGTTACAGGCTTTATTTATTAATTTCGCGCAACATACCAAATACGCTTTTGCATGTCATATCTTCTGAGTATAGTAATGCCCGCATACAATGAGCAGGATTGTATCGAAAAAGTAGTTTATAATTGGACCTCCTTCCTCAAAACTAAATTCCCCAACGATAACACTACCCTGATCGTCATCAACGACGGATCGAAAGACAATACGAAGGTATTACTGGATGAACTGGACAAAAAGATCGACAATCTGACGGTTGTCCACCAGAAAAACGGCGGGCATGGCAATGCGGTCGTGAACGGTTACCGCAAGGCGTTGGAAGTAGGTTCGGAATACGTGTTCCAGACCGACAGCGACGACCAGTTTGTTTCCGAAGATTTTGACAAACTCTGGGACAAACGCTCCCAGTCACAATTCATACTCGGCTACCGCCAGGTTCGGCATGATGCCGGCGTACGCCTCTTTATCACGAAATTCCTCCGCGGCACGATTTCGGCTGTTTATGGTACATTCATCATGGACAGTAACATCCCGTTCCGTCTGATTAAAGGAACATTCCTGCAAAAACTGATGAACCAGCTGCCCAACCCGGAACCGTTCGCACCGAACATTTTCCTGGCGGTAATGGCTAAAAAATCAGGGCAGCAGCTGTTCGATATCCCTATCACCCATAAAGACCGGGAAACCGGCACCGTTTCGATTGTGAAATGGAACCTGTGGAAAGTTTGTATCCGAAGCTTTAAAGAACTCTTGCGGTTTCGCCTCGAACTGAATGATAAAGTGAAAGCGATCCGCGCTTAAAAAACAGGCTTGTGTCGAAAAAAAAACTGATTGCTATCCTGCTGGTCGTGCTTATCGCATCAGCAGGATATTTCCTGTTCAAATGGTCGAGGGGTTCGTCGGCAGCCTGGCAATTCATCCCCTCCAATGCCGTGGTGGTAATCACCAGTGAGCATTTGCAAGATTCGGCTTACACGGCCACAGAAGCCGTGGTTGACCTCAAAAGGCTTCCTCTCCTCGATATCGCCAGCGATAACCTGACTTTGCTCAACCTGCTGACGAAAGACGCTAAAAAGCTCAAAACATTCCTGAAAGGCAAAGCCCTCTCCTACTCATACCACCCGCGTACCAGCACGGAATGGGGGGTGATTATGTACATTCCCGTCACCGAGGAAGAAACCAAATGGCTCGCCAGTCCGCAGCACGCCAACATCCGGCTTCTGCACCACAATTTCCAGGACCATCGCATCACCGACGCCATTGACGCCAACTCCCGGCCGCTGTTTTCCTACCTGGTGAAAGACCATTTCCTGATCGTGAGCTACTACGGCGACTTGATTGAGGACGCCGTGCGCGCGTCGTCGCTCAATATCAGCTCGTTCAGGTTGCGTTCACGCTTTTCGAATATCAACGATTCCGATTACGGCACGAGCATTTATCTCCGCACGGACGCCTGGAAGTCGGTAATGTCGATGGAAAACGTCGCTACGCTGGCCGAATTTGGAAGGAGTTTCCCTGCCTACCAGGATTTTCACATTGAAAAAACAGAGAACAAGGGAAACCTGATAGTCAAATCCGACGGGGCGGATGCGCCGGATTATTATCTGGCCGAAATCCTGAAAGATAACCCAGGCACCCCGTTTCTCGGCCATAAGCATGTATCGCAGCAAACTTCATTTTTGTATCGCGCGGCTGCGTCCGACAAAGCGGCATTCAAGGAAGCATTTTTGAAATGGCATAAAAAATACAAATCGCCCGCCTGGGACAAGCTCAACTATTACATTTCCGGTGAAAGTAATGTGCTCATCGACAACATTGGTTCGGAGTTCGTGTTATGCCAATTGGAGGAGAATAACAGCATTACCGACGGTAAAATCCTGCTTACGGAGTTTTCCAACTACGATAAAGTGAGGCCGGTACTACAAAAGCTTGCGCAGCTCTCCAACCAGGAAACAAATGTTTCGGCGGATCAGTACCAGGGCTACGACATTTATTCGGTACCTGTTCCTGAACTGCCTTCGGGCTTGTACGGGCCAATGTTCACCGGCTTTCCGCGCAGCTATATTACCTACATTGCACCCTACCTGGTGATCAGCAACAACTCGCAGGTGTTGCAGAACTACATTGTCGACTACGAGAACCAGATCACCTGGAAACAATCGCCGGAATACGATAGCGTGCTTACCAATACAAACAACGAAGCACAGCTTTCGATGATCGTGAACCTCCGGAAAGCGCAATCGGGCGAGGAAACGCAGGTGAGCAAAAAGTACAGCGACCTCACGGCTAAAATGGAATCCATCACACTGCAATGCCGCTTCGAAGGCAGTGAGGCATTCCCCGAACTTACGTTCCATCCTAAAAAACGCCAAACTGCCAGCAAGGTGCTCAACCGCACGTTCCTGAATATCGACATCGAATGGCCGGATATTTACGATTCTGAACTGGCTGCTTTGCAAAACCCGATCGACGGAAGCTCCGAAATATTGCTGACTGATAAGGAACACAACCTGCTCAGAACAAATAATCTGCGAGAGGGAAAAACCGAAACCATCGCCAAACTGAACGGGGCGATAGGCGCGGCAGCTTACAAAGTCGATTTCCTGAATATCGGCCGCCAGCAACGCATTTTCGCCACAGGACGCACAGTGTATGCATTGGATGAAGACGACTCCTCCAATGTTTCGACTTTCCAGGCACATTTACCTACCTCCGACCTCATTTCGGCATTATACCTCATCGACGGCGGCGAAGACGGCAGTAACCGGTTTATCGTCAAAAGCTCTGCGGAAGAGTTGTTCGTATGGGAAAGTGTGACCCGCCCGCTCAAAAGGCTGAACCATTCCGTACGCTTCGAAAAGATCATGGGGCCGGTGGTAGCGCTGAACCAGATCGGTAACCGGGGCTTCATCGTGACACAGCAAAACGGAAAGATCTATTTACTGAAAGAAAACGGCACGGTACGCCCCGGCTTCCCCGTCGATATCCTGACGCGCACAGAAAGTCCGTTCACCTGGGCACAGAACCCGCAAACGGGCCAGCCCGAGCTCGCGGGCGTGAGCGTATCCGGCGAGTTGATCCGCATCAGCCTGGATGGCAAAATCACGTCGCGACGGCAACTTCTGCGCCCGGAACCCGGTTCGCGTTTCCGGATCCTATTCGACCGCAATTCGCTCGATTGGATATTGGTGCGCTCGGTTAACTCCAAAACCGCTATTATTACCAAAGATGGCCGCGAGCTGTTCGAGATCAAGGATATTTTACCCAATGCTGCCATTCAGTACCATTTCTTTGGCGTCGATAACCGGTTTATCACGATCAAATCGGGCAGTTATTCCACCGTTTTTGATATGAATGGAAGGCGCCTCGGCGATAAAGCGATCCCGTCGGAAATGCCGGTGCAGCTTACGTATCAGCCGGGTTATTATAAATTATTGATATTCAGCCGGTCGGAAAAGAAAATACAGGTTTGGTCGATCAAGTTGAGATAATGCTATGAGAATTTTAAGATATATCGCACTGGTTACTGGCTGCCTCATATGGATTGTGGGCCTGAGCCCTGCCATATTACCCTGGTTGTGGAAAGAACAGGTTGTGGAAGACGGCTACCAGTACGGCGATTTGTATAAGCTTTCTACCTTATCCGAGTTTCGCGACCCTCGTCACGAATGCACCGGTTATGTGCCGCCGGCTCGGCCGCAATCGGCTAAAAAAGTACACCTGTACATTATCGGCGATAGCTTTACGGAAAAAGGAAGAGTTGGACTAAGCGATTTTCTGATAGACGAATACACCTGGGTAAAATGGTCTGATTTCCTCCATATCAAACTTGACACGACCCAGCATAACATCCTGCTGATGGAGAGCGTCGAACGGCATTTTCGCCAGAAATTCGCTTCGTCCGCCATTACCGTACTCGTTCCGGACTCGGCGACATTTATTCAAAACGGGGCTTCCAGCAAGTTCATGCATCAGCTCGACGAGGCTTTCAAAGGCTCGCATACCGCCGACAGGCTCGACGGCTTTCTGTTCCAAAACGACTTCGCACTGCGGATTAAAGAATGGAAATCCGATTTCAACCACCGTTTTTTCGACAGGACCGCTTCGGGCGTGACGCTTGTGAACAACGACCGCGATGTTGTGTATTACATGGACACCGACACCCCGGAAGTTACCTCATCGTTCACACCGGTGCGCCAAACCGAGCTTGATTCCATGATCACAAACCTCAATGCAAGCCGTGATTTCGCGGACTCGCTGGGCTTCAATAATGTGATATTGAGTATTATTCCCAACAAGGTTTCCGTACTCAGCCCCGACTACGGTGTTTATAACAACCTCATTGAGCGGGTGTACAACCATCCCAAACTCGGCGTGCCCTACATCGATGTCCTTGGCGATTTTCGCCGCATGGGCCGCGCATCGTACATGAAAGGCGATTCGCACTGGACTTGCGAGGGACAAACGATCTGGCTGAACAAGATCAATGCGCTGATCAACCAGCTCGTTGCCTCGCCGACTTCCTAGGCAGCCGTTTCGGTGTCGTCGGGCAGGCGGTCGGTTAGCTTACCCACCGTGAGCCCTTGCACGATGATTGAGAACAATACCACGAAATAGGTGATCGCCAGCAGCAGGTCTTTATTGAGATGCTGATCAATGGACAATGCCAATGCGATGGAAACACCTCCGCGCAAGCCTCCCCACACCAATATGGTAATCGATTTCTTCCCGAAGCGCGTTTTAAAAGGAATGAGCTTGACAGGAATGTAAATTGAAATGAACCGCGCCAAGAGCACCACTACGATCGCCACCATGCCTGCCCAGCCATATTGCTTCATATCCGGGATCAGGAGCAATTCGAAGCCGATGATCAGGAACAGGATCGCATTCAGGATTTCATCAATAAGCTCCCAGAATTTGTCGATATAGTCGCGTTCGGTATCGGAAACCGCACCGGGGTTTTTGCCATAATTCCCTACTACCAGACCTGCCGCCACCATAGCCAGCGGACCCGACATATGCAGTGCCTGCGCGGCCAGGTGCCCGCCCATGACAATCGCGAGGGTAATGAGCACGTGTACATTGTAGCCGTCCACGCGGTACATCATTTTGGATCCTAAAAAACCTAGCAGCAATCCGAGCAAAATACCGCCCAGCGCTTCTTTCACAAAAAGACCGGCGATACCGGCAAATGAGGTATTCACTTCTTCTCCCCGCGCCAGCGCCAGCATCAGAATGAATACCACTACGGCCATACCGTCGTTGAAAAGCGATTCGCCCGCGATCTTCGTTTCGAGCGACTTGGGAACACCCGCCTGTTTGAGGATCCCGAGCACGGCAATGGGGTCCGTAGGGGAAATCAGTGCGCCGAAAACGAGACATTGGATGAGCGGAATGCTTATCCCGGTCAACGGGAGGATATAATAAATGAGGAAACCGATCACGAACGTGGAAATCACGACGCTGACCGTGGAAAATATAATGACCGGCAAGCGCTGCTCCCGAAGATCTTCTAAATGCAAATGGATAGCCCCGGCAAACAGCAAGAAGTTGAGCATCGCGCCCATGAGTATTTCCGTGAGATCGACGCTCGCTATGAGCGTTGAAATGCGGATGAATGTGCGCGGAAATATGCTATCGGTAGCGATAAGCCCCAACGAAACCATCAATGCGATCACCATGACGCCGATGGAGGGAGGCAATTTCAGAAACCGGGAATTAAGGTAAGAAAATATCGCAGAGAGGACGATTAATGCGGAAAAAGAGTAATACAGCTCCATGAAAATATTTTTTAGACTAACCAAAAATATAAAATTCCGGGCTCGCGTTCAAGGCGAAACGGGTTGCGCGGGTAAACTCTAATAGTATTCTAATTTGCAAGAAGTGTCAGAAAACAGGACCGGAAAGTGATTTGAAAGCCTGAAAATCCGGTTTCATCGATTGTTTTCCTACATTAGTAACCCAAAGGTTGCCTTGTTATTCAACGCTTCGCTATCATCCATGCAAAAGTCCCTGACAAGTTTCAAACCATGCCTGCTCAGGCATTTTTACACAGTCTTTATCCTTGGTACACTCGCCATCCAACCCGGAGTGGCGCAAACCAGTAAGCTGAAACCCGGCTTTGATAAGGCCGAGTACCAGGAACTCGTGTATATGCACGCCCTGCTGTACGACACCGCCATGACCAACCGGCAAAAGTTCAAAGTTCCGCGACCCACGAAGTTCGACTCCGTTTACGCTTCTCCTGTAATGGGCCTCGACAACCGCTGGGGGCTTTGGAAGAGCAAGTCTTCCGTAGCTGTGATCAACCTCCGGGGCACGACCATGAATGCCGTGGGCTGGCTCGAAAACTTCTATGCCGCTATGGTACCGGCCAGCGGGGAACTTCAAATAGCCAAAGATTATACTTTTAAATACCACCTGGCAAACAACCCCAAAGCTGCCGTACACATTGGATGGCTGGTAGGCACGGCTTATCTGGCCAGGGATATTGTTCCCAAAATCGACTCCTTGTACAAAACCGGCATCAGGGATTTCCTCATTATGGGTCATTCCCAGGGCGGCGCACTCAGTTATCTGATGACGGCGCATTTGTATTCGCTTCAAAAGCAGGGCGCATTACCCAAAGAAATCCGGTTCAAAACCTACGCCAGCGCGGCTCCGAAGGTGGGCAATACCTATTTCGCCTACGAGTATGAGCACCTGATCGATGGCGGCTGGGGCTATAATGTCGTCAATTCGGCCGATTGGGTGCCCGAAGTACCGTTTTCGGTGCAAACCCTCAGCGATTTTAATAATACCAATCCTTTCAAGAATATCGACGGCATTATCAAGAAGCAAAAGCTCATTGCGCGCATCGGTATGCGGCATGCGTATAAAGGGTTAAGAAAGCCCAGCGAAAAGGCGCAGCGCAATTATGAAAAGTACTTAGGACGATACGCCGGCAAAATTGTAGCTAAAAACCTGCCGGAATACCAGGCACCAACCTTTTACAAAAGCAGCAACTACGTACGCACCGGGCCGACGATCGTACTCCTGGCGGACGAGGCTTATTACAACAAATTCCAAGATTCCGACCAGCAGGTGTTTGTCCACCACGGCCTTCAACCTTACCTTCACTTGCTCGAACAATACAAATACTGATATTTCATTCCCCTCATGCGCTCCAAACTGACCTTGTTCCTGCTGGGCATCCTGCCCGGCATTGCATTGACCGCTACCGCCCAGTACCAGACCCGTTTTGAAAAAAGCGGCGGCAAGCAAACGCCCACCTACGGGGAAGGCATTGCCTATTACCGGCAGCTCGCCCAAAATTTCCCGCAGGTGCAAATGCAGGAAAAAGGTCTCACCGACAGCGGCAGGCCATTGCATTTGGTGTTGTATTCAAAAAGTAAGGTATTCGACATCAAAAAACTGAAAGCGCAGGGTAAAGCTATCCTGTTTATCAATAATGCCATCCACCCCGGAGAGCCGGATGGCGTGGATGCGTCGATGATGCTCCTGCGCGACATGCTCGTGCACCCGGCCCGATTTCCCGAGCTGGACAGCATCGTAGTAGCTATTATCCCCTTCTACAACATCGGCGGAGCTTTGAACCGCAATAGTACCACACGCACCAATCAGGCCGGGCCGGAGGAATATGGGTTCAGAGGAAATGCGCGGAATTATGACTTGAACCGCGATTTTATTAAAGCTGATACCCGCAATGCACGAAGCTTCGCCGCTATTTTTCACGAGCTCGATCCCGACCTTTTCGCGGATACGCACGTGAGCAACGGGGCCGATTACCAATATGTGATGACGCTCGACTACGCCCAGAAAGACAAGCTCGGCGGCCCGCTCGGCGATTTCAACGACAAGGTTTTTCTACCATACATGTACAGGCATTTGAAGGAAGCAGGTTTCGAAGCGACGCCCTATGTGAATGCGTACGGGCAAACGCCCGACAAAGGTTTTGTTCAATTTCCTGATTGGCCACGCTATTCCACGGGGTATGCCGCCTTGTTTCATACCATCGGCGTAATGACCGAAACGCATATGCTGAAACCCTACGATCAGCGCGTAAAATCGACTTATGCCTATTTACACGGCAATATCAAGTTCCTCGCCGCGCACCGGCAGGCGTTGCTGAAACTGCGGGACGAGACGAAAGAAGCCGTTAAAAAGCAGGAGAAGTTTGCCATTACCTGGCAGGTGGATAAATCAAAACAATCCACGATCGCATTCAAAGGCTACGAGCCGGAGTATATCCCCAGCGAGGTGAGCGGACTGCCCAGGTTGCATTACGACCGTTCAAAACCATTTACCAAAGACATTCCATTTTACGACACCTACATTCCGCTTGATGAAGTGACCCGACCGGAAGCTTACATTATCCCGCAAGGCTGGCATAATGTCATTGCCCTACTGCGATTGAATGGTGTGGAAATGACAGCCCTCGAAAAAGATTCAGAAATGGATGTCGAAACGTATTACATCGAAGAACTGGAAACGCCTAAGCAGCCATTTGAAGGGCACTACTGGCATACTTCGGTAAAATTAAGGGCTGAAAAGCAGAAGCTGCTCTTCAAAAAAGGAGATTGGTATGTCCCCGTCGATCAATCCGTGAACCGGTACATTATCGAAACCCTCGAACCGAAAGCGGTGGATTCGTTTTTCAAATGGAATTTTTTTGACACCATTTTACAGGCTAAGGAGCATTACTCAGGCTATGTTTTTGAAGACTTGGCCTCGGATTTGCTCAAAAAATCGCCCGAACTGAAAGCGAAGCTCGATGAGAAACGCAAAGCAGATCCCCAGTTTGCGAAGAACGGCAATGCACAGTTGGATTTTATCTACCAGAATTCGGTTTATGTGGAAAAGGAATACATGCGCTATTCCATTTTCCGCGTCGTGAGGTGATCAGAATCGGAGTCCCAGATTGAAATTAAACTCACCGGTGATTTCCATACGTCCGTTACGATAGGTACTCGAATGGTATTTCTCCCGATCCAGATAGCGAGGGCCTACTCCGGCATTCAGCCCGATTTGAAAATGCGGGGTGATCTGGAAATTGACATAATTGTTGACGATCATTCCCATTCGGAAGCGGTTGCGTTTTTCCTCTGTGCTGGTGGTAACGCCGCTTAACGGGTCGTATTTGTTGGTGTATTGCCACTTTGTGCCAATTCCGGTAAAGAGCGTCGGGCCGACCGCATAGGTAACACGTTTCTGGCCAAATGGATAAACTTTCAAACTGGGTGAGAAATAATACATCTGGTCATCGGAATCTTCGCCGATCGAGGGAAGATAGTAACTGTCGGGAATGGTCAATATGAACGGCAAGAGCAACCCGAAATAGCCGCGTTTGTCGAGAATCCTCTCGTAACTGATCCCGAAGCCCGGACCACTGTCCAATGCCTTGAAAGGCGAAAAATCAATTTTGTTTTTGCCCAGTTCTTCGTCCTGAACAATCGGCTCACTCCGCTCCCGCGCCCTTGCATTACCACGCTCGGCACGTTTATCGAACCAGACTGTATGGCCATTCCCGAACTCGATACGCAGTAATTCATTCTTTCTGACTGCAAAATTGGCTGCATCCGCTTCCTGGCTTATCTTGTACAATACCTTGTCTATACCTACTTCGACCACTTTTCCTTCGATGGTTGAACCGTTTTTCCGGACTATTACATCCTGTGCATGAGCCGCTGCGAAGAAAAGCGATAATAAGAATGTGAGAGTAAGAATTCTGCCCATAATGTGGTTGTGTTGATGGCTAATAGTCAAATTTAGAGTATTACTGAGTACTTTTGTGCAGTATATCCACTGAACGTTTAAAAATAGAGTTCTGTTATACTATCGGCCGCAACGGCCAAATATATTATCCGGGCTGCATTTATCCAGTTAAAATAATGGCAGCCATTAAAAACACCAAATGACATTTCAGGATTTAAAACTCATAGAGCCGATCAAGAGGGCTCTCCAAGAAGAAGGATACACCACTCCCACTCCCATCCAGGCCAAAGCTATTCCGGTTATTTTAGAAAATAAAGATTTGCTGGGCTGTGCGCAAACAGGTACCGGCAAAACCGCCGCTTTTGCGATTCCAATGCTGCAACTGCTGCATGAAAACCCGGTCGGGAAGTTTGAAAGAAACCGTATCCGTGCATTGATTCTGACGCCTACCCGCGAGCTGGCGATCCAGATCGGCGAGAGCTTTGCTGCGTACGGGCGTCACACGCGTGTGAGACATACCGTTATTTTCGGTGGTGTAGGCCAGAAACCGCAAACCGACGCTTTGGCAAAGGGCGTGGACGTTCTCATCGCTACGCCGGGCCGTTTGCTGGATTTGATCAACCAGGGGTTCATTAAGTTGAACCAATTGGAGTTTTTCGTGCTCGACGAAGCCGACCGTATGCTCGACATGGGCTTCGTGCACGACGTGAAAAAGGTAATCAAGTTGCTGCCGAACAAGCGCCAGTCGCTATTTTTCTCGGCCACCATGCCTCCGGCGATCGTGACTTTGGCGGGGACGATTTTGAGAAACCCGGTGAAAGTGGAAGTTACTCCGGTCTCTTCTACGGCTGATACCATTCGCCAATCGGTGTTTTTTGTAGATAAATCAGACAAAAACTCGCTGCTGCTGCATATTCTGAAAGACGAGTCGATCGCAACGGCATTGGTATTTACCCGCACCAAACACGGGGCCGATAAAGTGGTGAAAGTGTTACGCAAAGCAGGCGTTACCTCCGAGGCTATTCACGGTAACAAGTCGCAGACTGCCCGCCAGAATGCGTTGAAGAATTTCAAAAGCCAGACCACTCGCGTCCTCGTAGCGACCGACATCGCCGCGCGCGGTATCGACGTGGATGACCTTACGCACGTAATCAACTACGAAATCCCGAACATTCCCGAAACCTACGTTCACCGCATTGGCCGTACCGGTCGCGCAGGAGCGAAAGGCATTGCGATGTCGTTCTGCGACAAGGAAGAGAAGCCCTACCTGAAAGATATTCATAAGCTGATCGCCAAGAATATCCCGGTTGTGAACGACCATCCTTATGCTGTGAGCAGGTAATTGGCAGTATGCTAAAAAAAACTTATTCGGACATTGACCTTCCGCAAGCCCTTGCATTGACCAAAGGCCCGGATGCCGTGCTGGTGGATGTGCGCGAAAACTGGGAATTTGAGGAATTCAACGAAGGTGGATTGAACATTCCCCTGGCTGAAATCCGGGAAAAGCGCCCGCTCGTGGCTCCCTACAAAACGATCGTGGTCATTTGCACAAATGGCGTCCGCAGCAAAGTCGCCGCGATGGATTACTGCCGCGTCCCCGAATGGGCCGACAAGCAGATTTATCATGTAAAAGGCGGCATTATCGAGTCGGAGTAATGGAGTTGAAAGCTTAAAGTAAAAAGTAAAGCCTTGCAAGTTGATGATTTGCAAGGCTTTACTTTTTACTTTGAACTCTAAACTTTAACCTCTAAACTTTCAAAGTACCCTCAAAAACACGTACCGCTGGGCCGATCAGATAAATATCTTTAAACTGGCCTTCGCCGGCATCCTGATATTCCACCGCCAGCGTTCCGCCGATCGTTTCCACCTGCACCGGGCCTTTCCAGCCTTCGCGGATATGCGCCGATAATGCGCAGGCCGTCACACCTGTTCCGCAGGAGAAAGTTTCATCTTCCACGCCACGCTCGTACGTGCGCACGCTCAGGTGATTGTCTTCGATCACTTCCACAAAATTCACATTGGTACCGCCTTTGGGGCCGTATACCGAGCCGTAGCGGATCTCGCTGCCGATATTCACCACGTCGGCTTCGTGAATATCATCTACATAAGTCACATAATGCGGCGAGCCTGTGTTCATGAAATCGTATTCTTCATATTGCTCGACGCCATTCACATTTGACATCTTAAGGCGGATCGTATCACCCGAAACAGTCGCTTCATGCTCGCCGTCGACGGCTATGAATTTGGTACTGTCCTTGAAAAGTCCCAGATCACTGGCAAAACGAACCACACAGCGGCCGCCGTTGCCGCACATGCTGCCTTCGCCACCATCGGCATTGAAGTACACCATGCGAAAATCGTAGCCTTCCGCATTTTGAAGCAGAATAAGGCCGTCGGAACCGACGCCGAAACGGCGGTGACAGATCGAGGCGATCAGTTCTTTTGAAACCGGGAATTGCAGGTTGCGGTCGTCGATCATGACGAAGTCGTTGCCGGTACCCTGGTATTTATAAAAGGCCGTAATCATAAATAGCGATCGTTAGCCGTCGGTTTAAACCGACGGAAATAGAAATAATCGGTTCCCGTCAGTTTCAACTGACGGCGGGGTTTTGTTGAAAAACAAAACCCCGCAAGAAAAATTCGCTTGCGGGGTTTTTAAATTTCGTGC
>DATMSL010000412.1:0-13572 GCA_035565435.1 Dyadobacter sp.
GTTGGTTACCGGCTCTACGAGCAGTACCTTCGGGCCCACTTTGATGAATTTGGCCAGTGCCGAAGAGGCCTGCCCGCGTTCGGGGCCACCGTTTCCAACTCCCTCGGAAAGCGATGCGAAATAGAGGAATTCCTTGTCGAGTTTATCTACTTCGAGCAATACCTTCCCCGTTTTTTCATCATAATAAAAATTGAAAAAGCCTTCGTACTTCTTCATGCCCTGTGTAGCGGACGCAATGCTGGCGGCGGGGGTCGTTGCCCCTGGCGCAGCGGGTCGCTGGCCGGGTGTTCCGCCTTGATTTTGCGCAAAACTGAGGGTACCGGCTGCCAGTAAAACAGCCAATGCATAGAATCTCAACTTCATAGGAATCGGGTTATGGATGAATGATTTAAATACTACTTTACCTGCTCCGCTTGCAGCAGAAACACTTCCGACCGGTAATCGCCCGTTTTGTTCAACACCAGTTTACCCCTGATCTTCACCGGCTTGTCGGTATAGCCGAGTTCTTTCACCATTTTGACCTCCACCATCGACGGAATGTCACCCTGCCCGCAATAGGGACATTGGTCCATCGGTACCACCGCAAGCATAAACTCCTTGTGGTTCAGGTCGGCATTGATCGGGATTATGTAGCCGGGCAATTCGACGGCCTTGTTCTGCAAGGCTTCCAGCCGGGCCGGAAACGCAGGGACCATCTTGAAATCAGCGTTCTTCTTGTAAGTACGTTGTGCGATGAGCTTCCAGGTATCGTTCATCAGCGGGATATGCGTCGGCGGCTGGGCCATACCGGCATATCCCGATACCCAAAAAATCAACAGCAGCCATTTCTTTGCAAACATCATTTCAAATTTTCGACATAGTTTCAGAAATATCAGTCCGATAGGCTTGAATGGCCGGCAACAATGCCGCCACCAACCCAATGAACATGCCCATAGCAATCAGCCAGCCTTCTTCCGGCAAAAACGCGAGGCCATCCATCCGCGCCTGCGGCGACCCTTGCCAATAGCCAATCGCATGCAATGCACCGTGGCCAAGCAGTATCCCCGCAAGCGAGCCCAGGGTCGTCAGCAGCGCCCCCTCCAACATAATCATGGCAAAAATCACTTCCCGCGACGCGCCCATGACCCGCATGACCGCGAGATCATACACGCGCTCGCGCAGGGAGTTGTATAGGCTCACAAAAACACTTACGCCAGCCAGCAGCATCAATGCCACGGCGAACCAGCGTACCGCATCCACACCCACGCCAATTAATGCAAACAGCCGCGCACTTTCCTTTGCCGGAGAGGCTGCCTGCATGGCCGTTGAACGGTTGATCATCGCTGGCAATGCCACCATCGCCATTCTCGACCGGTATTGCAGAAGCATTGACGTGATCTCACGCGTTCCGTCCGCACCGTGCATTTCCCATACGCTTTCGAGGCTGGTAAGCACCAGATTGTCCGCGACATGCCCTCTCCTTCTCAAAACCCCGGTGATCACGTAAGGATGGTCATCGTGCAGATCCTCCTCCGATGTCAACCCATGCGAACCGTAAATGCGGTCGCCGGCTTTCAAACCTTGCGCCTGCGCTACATCCGCTCCGATTACGATTTCAAATGGTCTAACCCAGTAACGCCCCGCTGCCAGTTCCAGGCCATACAGGCTCACATAGCCCGTATCGGTCCCCACAATGCGAAAACCCGCGTAGTTATCTCCCAATGCAAGTGGTACTGCCTTTTTCACCATCGGATGAGCGGCCAGCGAATGTGCATCCAGCTCACCAATATTACCGGTAGGAAAATCAATGAAGTAAATGCTGCTCAATATTAGCTGTAATGGGCTCCCCTTCGCTCCTACTACGAGATCCACGCCCCGGGCATTATTACGCAGCCGCTCGCCTACCTGGCTCATGCCCAGCAGAAGCATCGCCAGCATGCCCGTACCAAATGCAATCAGCAGTAGGTTCAATGTGAGTGTCAAACGGTTGGCTTTAAGATTTTTCCAACTGATCTGAAATGCGTTCATAGGAAAGTTCGAACATAAAATCCTTAAAAAAAGCCTCTTTAACCCGATCGTCGTGGGTGGAAATGATGAGTGTGGAGCCTTCCGATGCGGCCAGGTCCGATAGTAAGCGAATTACCACATCAGCATTTCGGTTGTCGAGGCTGCTGGTAGGTTCATCGGCCAATAACAACGCAGGCCGGTTCACGAGCGCCCGCGCAATACCCACGCGCTGCGCCTGCCCCTGGCTCAATTCCTGCGGGTAGGCTCGTCGCTTGTGGTCGATATCCAGTGCATCCAGCACTTCCCGGATTCGCAAAACCTCCTTCTTCATCCCGGCTAAACATTGGGCCAGAAACAGATTCTCCTCCACGGTCATGCTGCGGATCAAATGCGGCTGCTGAAAAACGATGCCTATATGCTGCCCGCGAAAGCGGTCGAGCGTGCGTGCCGGAAGGGTATACAAATCAGCCCCATTCACTACCACTCTCCCCGATGAAGGTCGTAACAATCCGCCAAGGATGTGCAGCAAAGTCGTTTTCCCGCTCCCCGATTCACCCAGCAACAGCCATTGCTCACCATGATTCACATTCCAGCCCGGGAAATTGAGCGTCGCACCATTGGCGAAGGTTTTGGTCAGGGAGGCGACTTGCAGCATCGGAGTTCGGTAAGGTTTGGTCATTTGTGGTCAAACATTGTCAAGATTGGTCAGGTGTTGTCATGATTAGTCAGACATTGTCAAGATTGGTCAGGCTTTGTTGCTCCGGGCAATTGGCAGGCGGTCAAAAGAAACGTCAATCGCTGCTCCGTAGGAGCCTTCTGTTGATAGAAATAGATGTTACGAACCAGACGGCAGGCTCCGTAGGTGCCTCCTTTGTCGCATACAGTATGTCAGGCGACTCCTGACAGAGTCTTACATCGCTTCACAGGCCGTTTTTGCTATAAACAGGAAACCACTCCGTGGCTAGCTTGCCATGACCATTCCTGACCACACCTGACTATTCCTGACTACACACAACAAACTCTGCTCCTCTTGACAACACCTGATCACGCTTGACAACACCTGACCATTCTTGACAATGTTTGACCACACCTGACTATTCCTGACTATTCCTGACAATACCTTACCACACCTAACCAAAACTCCCCACTATTTCCCCGTCCCGGCTGCTTCCCGCACCGTCGGATATTTGATTCCCAATTGTTCGAGATACGTCGCGTATTTGGTCGGATCATAGTAGTACTTCTTCATTTCCGGCCGGAATTCGGACATAATCTTTTCGTTGAGGTGGATCGCCGGTTTGTCGGTGTCGGAAATGAGCGCTTTGTATTTGACGTCTTTGGTCTGGACATTATTGAAATAATCCCAGGCATAGCGCAGCACTTCGGGTTTCACGAGCAGATCCAGCAAGGTCATAGCCTCCACTTTGGCACCGGCGGTAACACCTTTGTGCGCGATGGGCGTCGCCATGGCAATCGCATTCGCCCAGTGGTGGCCCGGCAGGCCGGGAATGTTGGCCGGATAGCGCAATACCACCGTCGGCAGGTTCCAGGAAATGTCGGCGATGTCGTCGGAACCACCGCCGCCGGTATTAGGCGTGGCCGATGGCTTGGAGAGCTGGCTTAATGTTGTCGCCAGGCCATTGGTTTCGAGCGCGCCGCCTTCCGGATTCTGCATTTCCTTTTGGGCCGCCTTCGCAAGTATCTGGTCATCTTCCGACCATTTCGGCAAGCCCACACGTTTGATGTTCTCATACATCGTTTCTGCAATAGCCTGATTGAAATGCCCTGGCCAGGCGCTGCCTAGCACCTCGTAGGTCATTTTGGTCTCGGTCATCTGCGCTGCACCCTCGGCAATGCGGATACCGTCCCTGAACATCTGCGTAATCTTCGGATAGGTCCTTTCACGGAAATAGTACCACACCGACGCTTTGGAAGGCACCACATTGGGCTGGTCGCCGCCGTCCTTGATCACATAATGCGACCGCTGGGTAGTTTCCATATGCTCGCGGTGGAAGTTCCAGCCGATATTCATCAACTCCACCGCATCGAGCGCGCTCTTCCCGCGCCAGGGTGCCGCACCCGCGTGGGAGGCCTGTCCTTCGAAGTTGAACTGCACCGATACCATCCCGTTATTGCCGCCGTCGCCGTACGAAACCGATAGATTATTGGCGACGTGAGTGAAAATGCAGGCATCCACCCCTTTGAAAAAACCATCGCGGACGTAATATGCCTTGGTACCCAGCTGCTCCTCAGCCACACCCGGCCAGAGCATAATCGTACCGGGTATCTTTTCACGTTCCATCATTTTCTTCAATGCCAGCACGGCGGTAATGTTCAGCGGCTGGCCCGAGTTATGCCCTTCGCCGTGGCCCGGTGCCCCTTCGATGATCGGGTCGTGGTAAGCTACGCCGGGTTTCTGCGATGCCTTGGGAATGCAATCGATATCGCTGCCAACTGCGATAAGGGGCTTCCCGGAGCCCCATTTGGCCGTCCAGGCGGTCGGAATACCGGCAATGCCCTGCTCGATGGTAAAACCATTTTTCTTCAAAATATCCGTGAGGTATTTCGAAGTTTCGACCTCCTGAAAGCCCAGCTCGCCAAAGCTGAACACCATATCGACCATTTCCTGCGTGAACTTCGCCTGGCTGTCGATCTCTTTGGCTATTTCCGTTTTCAGCGCATCAATTTTGGCGGGGTTCATTTTCACTTGCGCCATCGTTTCCGCAGGCAAAGCCAGCATCGTACCTACCGCACAGCCTATTCCCCAGTGCCGCATTCTCCGGAACAAACCATTTGTTTTTAAAAGCATATCTGGAACCGTTTTAACATTAACCTATTTACCTGAACCTGAACTTTTTTCCTCGCCGGATGCCGGAACGCGGACAGTAGGGTATTTAATTCCTAACTGTTCGAGGTAGGTCGGATATTTGGCAGGATCGTAATAATATTTCTTCATTTCCGGCCGGAACTCCTCCATGATCTTTTTATTCAGGTGAACAGCAGGCTTGTCGGTTTTGGAAATCAGGGCCGTGTACTTGGTATCCTTGGTTTGTACCTCATTGAAATACTTCCACGCATTGGTCAGGATTTCAGGTTTAACAAAAAGGTCGAGCAATGTCATAGCCTCGGCTTTGGCGCCTGCGGTAACCCCCTTGTGTGCGATGGGCGTAGCCATGGCGATGGCGTTGGCCCAGTGATGGCCGGGTAGTCCCGGAATGTTGGCTGGATATCCGAGGACAATTGTCGGCAAATTCCAGGAAATATCGGCAATATCATCCGACCCTCCTCCGCCGGACGATGCTGTTGCCATCGGTTTTCGCAACTGGCTCAGCGAAGTGCTTAGCCCGTCGTTTGCGCGCTCGCCACCGAAACCGACAGCTGGACTTCCTACCTCTTTTTGCAATGCACGGGCCAGTTTCTGGTCTTCCTCACTCCATTGCGGCAGGCCCACACTTTTGATATTCTCATACATCGCCTCGGCAATGGGCTGGTTCATGTGCCCCGGCCAGGCGCTGCCCAGCACTTCATAGGACATTTTCGTCTCAGTCATTTTAGCCGCCGCTTCGGCAATGCGGATACCGTCCTTATACATCTGTGTTATTTTCGGGTAGCTCCGCTCACGGAAATAGTACCATACCGATGCCTTGGAAGGCACCACATTGGGCTGATCGCCGCCGTCGGTGATTACATAATGCGATCGCTGGGTCGTTTCCATGTGCTCGCGGTGGTAGTTCCAGCCGATATTCATGAGTTCCACTGCATCCAATGCGCTTTTTCCCCGCCAGGGCGCGCCGCCCGCATGCGAGGCCTGGCCTTCGAAATCGAAGCGGACGGAGATCATGCCATTACCGCCGCCATCGCCATACGAAGTGCCCAGGTTACTGCTCACGTGCGTGAAAATGCACGCATCGACATCTTTGAAATAGCCATCACGAACAAAATAGGCCTTGGTAGCCAACTGTTCCTCGGCTACGCCCGGCCAGAGCATAATGGTACCTGGGATTTTCTCACGCTCCATGATCTTTTTCAATGCCAATACGGCCGTCACGTTCAGCGGCTGACCGGAATTATGCCCCTCGCCATGGCCAGGTGCCCCTTCAATAATCGGATCATGATAAGCCACGCCGGGTTTCTGTGACGCCTTGGGGATACAATCGATATCGCTGCCAACCGCGATCACCGGCTTCCCCGATCCCCATTTGGCCGTCCAGGCAGTAGGAATGCCCGAAATGCCCTGCTCGATTGTAAATCCGTTCTTTTGGAGAATATCTGTCAGGTATTTAGAGGTTTCCACTTCCTGAAAACCCAGCTCACCAAAGCTGAAAATCATATCCACCATTTCCTGGGTAAACTTCTTCCGGCCGTCTATATCCTTCGCGAGTTCGGTTTTGAGCGCGTCGATTTTGGCGGGGGTAAGTTTTACCTGTGCGCTCGCAAGGCCGGGTAGCAACGTAAAAGCTGCTACCGAAATGAGTATGTATTTGAGTGTTTTCATGGGATCTTCGGTTTAGGTACTGTGCTTCGACTGCGCTCAGCATGACATGAAGCATTGTCACCCTGAGCGGAGTCGAAGGGCATGTCTGACGACACTATCACAGTACTAGATTAGTTTATTCGTTGACAATTCCGCATTCGGTATCGGGAAAACGTACTCGGGCTGAGAAGGAGCAATGGACGGTGCCGAAAGTCCGCCGCTGCCTTTGGCCGGGATGGTGAGCAAGTTACGCAGCAGGTCGTTTGAGCGCAGACCTTCCCCGAGGAATTCGATCCGGCGTTCGAGCCATATCGTTTTCACCAATGCGTCGGCCGTGGCAACGTCGGCAGCAGGAAATGCGTAGGCAGCATCCGAGCGCATACGCACCGCTTTCAACAGTTCCACCGACTTGGCGAGGTCGCCGGTTTTGGCAAGCGCCTCAGCATAGTTTAACAATACCTCCGAATAGCGGAGCAAGGGTACGTAATCGGTCGTCGGGTTGGTCTGGTTGTATTTTTTCAGATAGGTCAACCCGCCCGCGACGCGCGTAAATGCTGTTTTCCGGACGTCCGTAGCTGGCCAGGTTGGTTCTCCCAGGATGCCGGTCGGGTTCAGGTTGTATTCCAAATTGAGATTGTACTCGTAAGCCAGCGAATTCTGGCCGCTCACGAGGTTGAGAGCGGTCATAGGCATTGAGAAAATCGATTCCGTAGTCGTGTAATCCGTAAAAAACACGGTGGTAATATTCGGCTGCAGCTGGTGTTTCACGCCCGACGGAGCAACGAACGGCGCTGCATCCGATACGATCTTCTTCGCTTCGGTTATCGTTTTGGCATAATCACCCATGGTCAGATACACCCTCGTTTTCAGGGCGATGACGGTATTTTTATGAGCGCGGGTGGTATTCAGCAACGCTGTCGAATAGTTCACAGGCAACCCCGCTTCCGCTTCGTCCAGGTCTTTCAGGATTTGCGCGTATACTTCGGCTACTGTGCTCCGGGCCAGGTCGTTATTGGCCGGGGTACTCTCGCCTTTCAGCCGCAAAGGAATTCCCGGCGAGGCGCCTTTGTCCTTCACATACGGCTGCGCATAGCGGGTGATCAATCCAAAATAGCAAAATGCCCGCACAAACCTTGCCTCGGCGAGGTACTGGGTGGCAGTAGCAGCGTCCACCACATCGGGGTGCAGCGGTAGGCCGTCTATGAGCAGGTTGGCCGAATTAATGGCCGTGTAGGAAGTGCCCCAAGCGGAAGAAGCATCGTTCGAACCGGAAGTAACGGTGTGGCTCCACGCGTCGTAGCCGGTAAACACGTTCTGAGTGCGGTTGATAAACTCCTCGCCACGGATATCCGCCAGCATGAGGTAGCGTCCGCCGTACAGGCCGCCGTTTTTCATCGCACCATACAGACCATTCACCTGCCCCAGCACACGGGCGGGCGTGTCGAAAATGTAAGCATCCTGCAAGGCAATGTTGGGCACCGGGTTCAGCAGTTCCTTTTCATCGCACGAGGTCATAAGCAGCGGCAATGCCATGCAGGCCAGCCTGAACACCAGGGTATTCACCGGCTTCATAGGAGTGTTTTTAAATATCTTTTTCATGATCAGAAACCGAGGTTTAAACCAAATGTGAATGTGCGGCCCTGCGGAATGGAGTTCTTCTCCACGCCAGGGGTCGTGTTGGAATTACCATTGACCGAGATCTCGGGATCGGTACCAGTGTATTTCGTGAGAATGAATGCATTGAAAACCTGCGCATACAACCGTACCGAACTCAGTCCCAGCTTGCTCAGGATCGGCCCCGGCACGCGGTACCCCAGCGAAACCGACTGCAACCGCAGGAAATCGCCCTTCTCGGCATTCTCGGAGATTGGCCATGACGACCCGTTCGAAAGCAAATCGCCATACACAACGCGCGGAATGTTGGTCACTTGCCCCGGCGTAGTCCACCGGTCGAGCACCTCCGTGGTGTTGTTCCAGAAGCGCTGGTCGCGCCAGGTGCCTTTGGTACCGTTCATCACCAGGTTACCACCCGAATAGGTGAAGTTCACGCCCAGGTCCCATTGGCCATATTTGACATTATTGATAAAACCGCCATAATAGGTAGGCAGCGCATTGCCGAGCAGGTAGTAATCGTCCACTGCAATGGCGGGTGCGGGAGAGCCGTCCAGATAAGTCCAGCGGCTTCCTCCCGCAGGTACTACGTGGCTGTACTGCACACGTTCGCCCGCCTTGTTGATGAAGACGCGCTGGCCGTTTTCGGGGTTCACACCATCCGTTTTCGCTCCATACAAGCTCCCTACCGAATAGCCCACGCGGGTAATGTTGGTCGCCTCCGCTGCCGTGGAAGTGGTGCCCACCAGCTCGGTACCCTGCCCGTACAGCTCGGTGACCTTGTTTTTATTATGGGTAAAATTGAGACTCGCATTCCAGCTCAGCTTGCCTTTGCGGATAATGTTGGCATTCACGCCCAGCTCGATACCGTGGTTGTACATCGCGCCAATATTCATGAATATGGCATCGCCCGGGATACCTTTGGAAGGCGATTGCGGCACATTGAGGATCAATCCGTTGACACTGTTGACATAATAAGTGGCTTCCAGGGTAATGCGGTCGTTCAGGAAGCTTATGTCGGCTCCTACGTTGGTCTGGTTACTCGTTTCCCAACCCAGGTCGGGATTCCCGCCCTGACTGAAATTCCAGGTAGGGACGGCGGCGTAGAGGTTCGACTCGTACAATGCGAGCGAGCCGTACGCGCTCACCCCCGAGTTACCCACGCGCCCCCAGCTTGCGCGAAGTTTCACGCTGCTCATGACGTCGGCCAGCTTGGAATGCTTGTAAAAATCCTCTTCCGAAATGCTCCATCCGGCCGATACGCCGCCGAAATTTCCGTATTTTTTGCCGCTGCCGAGCGCAGAGTTGCCGTCGCGGCGGTAATTGAGGGTGAAGAAGTATTTCTTGCTAAAATCATAGGTAAACCGGGAGAATACCGACACCAATGCACTCTCCGTCAATACATTCGCAGTCGGCGATATTTGCCCGTAACTCCCCTGGAACTCGTCGAAGAACGGGTCCGAAAGCTGCGTGCGGGTCGCTCCCCAGCTCGACGTTCCGAATTTCTGCACATCATAACCGGCCAGCAGGGAAATGTTGTGATTGGTGGCAATGGTAGTCTGATAGTTTAATGTGTTGGTCCAGTTCCAGTTGCTGATCAGCCTGCTGCTGTTGGTGGCGCTGCCGTTGGAGGAGTTTCCGGGGCCGTGTACGGGACTGTTGAAGCTCACGTTCTCGACTTTCAGGCGGTCCATGGCATAGCTCATTTTGTACTGCAAACCTTTGAAAATCTTCACAGTAGTACCAAAATTGGCAATAATACGGTCGTTTTCGGAGGTATATTTGTTCAAATCCAGCAATGGCACCGGGTTGTAAAAGTTGCTCGCCACCTTGTTGTTGCCCATACCCAGCGTATTGGACGAACTGAGGTTGTAAGAGCCATCGGGATTCACCGCGTACACGTTTGGCGCCGAAAGCCACGCGAGGCGGGCAGAACCCACCAAACCAAACGCATTACCGCTCAGCGAACCGGTATTGGGCGACGCATTCAGGCTGGTATTGTAATTGATATTTCCTGAAAACGACAGCCAGGAATTCAGTTTGTGATCGATATTGAAGCGCGCTGCTTTCCTCGTAAACTGGTTGGTTTTCAGAATACCCTTCTGGTTGCTGTAATTCGTGGAAAAGTAATATTTCGTTGATTCCGAACCGCCGGAAACACTGATGCTGTGGTTTTGCGAAACGCCGGTCTGGTACACCTTGTCGTACCAGTTGGTATTTACGATGGAGCCATCCTCCTGAACGATCGGGAAAAACAGCGCCGAGGCCACGGCATCGTTGTTGGCATTGCCGCCCAGGATCTTGGCATTCATCACGCCTTCGTTTTTAATATCCATAAACTGCTGCGCATTCAGCATTGTGGGCAAGCGGGTCGCTTTGGTCATGCCTGTCCAGCCTTCGTAGGTAACTTTAGCCTTGCCGGTTTTGCCGCTTTTGGTCGTGATCAGGAGCACGCCCGCCGCCGCACGCGACCCGTAAATGGATGTCGACGCGGCATCTTTCAGCACATCGATCGACTCGATGTCCGCAGGGTTTATATCTCCCAGCGGATTATTAGCCACGGTAGAGTTGGCCGAAACGTCGCCGGTATTAATAGGAATACCATCCACCACGATCAGCGGAAACGAGCTGAGCGAGATCGAGTTAATGCCTCGTATGCGGATTACCGGCGGGTTGTTGAGCACCCCGTTCGGCTGGCCGATGCTTACCCCCGTAGCGCGCCCGGCCAGGCCCTGGTCGAAACTCTGCACCGGCATATCCTTCAATTTCTCCCCCGAAACCCGCGCCGCCGAACCGGTAAATTCCTCTTTGGACTGCGTGCCGTACCCGACGACCATCAGCTCATTCAACTGCTTGGTACTGCTCGCCAGCTTGATATTGACTGCCGACTGCCCTCCTACGGCCACTTCCTGTGCCACGTATCCCACGTACGAGAACACAAGCACCGGCGCGCCGGAATCCGACACCTTGATGAGGTACTTGCCGTTCATATCAGTAATCGTGCCCGTGGAAGTGCCTTTCACAAGCACCGCCACACCCGGCAGTGCCTCGCCATTGTCGTTGTCGGTCACCACGCCTGCTATTTCTCGGTCGGCCGGGCGCACGAGCGACGCCAGCAGGATTTCCGTTTTCTGGATCTGACCCGTTGTTTTGGTCTCTTTTTCAACGATCACCACCGTCCCCCGCTGCTCGCGGTAATCGAGGCGTGTCGGGCCGAGCAGTTCGTCGAGCACCTCGTCCACCGGTTTGCGGCTCACCGCAATATTGACTCGGTACGGTGCCACGAGTTCTTCATTGTACACAAATTTGAAGCCGGTCTTTTTCTTGATCAGGTTGAACGCCTCTTTCAGGCTCCGGTCACGGAGCGTAAGGTCGATCGTCACTTCCTGAAGACTCTGCCTGGCATCCACTCCCGCCCCGAAGGAGGGCAAAGTTACCAGCAGCACGAAAAGTAAGAAGAACGTGGTCAGGCGTGTCCATTTGTGTATGGACAGTAAACTTCTGGTACAATTTTTCATACCTTTGAATGAGTTGGGGTTAATCGTAAAACATTAATTCCAGCTTCCGGATAGCAAGATCAGTCAGTGATTGGCGTTACGTTCTGATTTTCACTATCACTCGGTCCGGCAGGCTTCAGCTTGCCGGATTTTTTGCATTGAAGGGCAGTCGTTCATTCCATAGGCGTGGGGTTCAAATGGGTCTTCTTTTTTTGCTAAGTGTTATGTGATTGTCTTCCAGACGGTATTCCAGGTTGTTGGCGAGCGATAACAGATCGAGTATGCGAGGGAGGGAGTCGGTTGAGGCAAACTCGGCAGACATATGGTATTCCCGTATCGATTCCTCTGCCTGGATCTTTACATCGAATTTATTTTCCAAAATGGCGATCACGTTGGCAAAGCTCTCATTGTCGAACAGCAGCCTGCCGTCTTTCCATGCCACTGCATTGGCGCTGTTTACATTAACCTTTTTGATCTCACGGGTCGTTACATCGTAAGACACCTGCTCGTTAGGCAGCAATAGCTTCCTTTCCTGCCCGGCTGCACCGCCCGCCCGTTCCACTTCCACTTTTCCGCGAGTAACGGTAACCAATATACTTTTCAAAAAATGATAGGACCGGATATTGAATGCTGTCCCCAGAACGCGGGTCGTAGTACCGGAAGCCGCCACGAAAAACGGCTTCGATTCGTCCCGTTTAATATCAAAGTAAGCTTCACCGTCGAGCAGCACGACCTTCCGCTGGTGCTCTGCGAAATGCCGGGGATATTCCATCCTGCTCGATTCGTTGAGCCAAACCGTCGAACCGTCCGGCAGCCTTATTTCTTTCCTTTCACCCTTCCCGGTAGTTACCGAAACCGTATTTCCAAAAACCTGAAAGGCATTGAATTTCCAAACGAAGAACAACAGCGTGGCTACCAGCAACACCGATGCCGCGACGCGGAACGTCCTGGAAACAGCCATCCAAGGCCTTTTCCGCAATGGTTTGACATTTTCCGTTTCCGGCGCGGCTTGCGCGTCAAGTTCCCTGGCAAGCGATTCATCCAGTTTGCCTTCGGCCATCAAACGAAAGAAAATAGCCAGCTCCTCCCTGCTCAGCGCATTGGCAACGTAACGTTTGACGAGTTCTTCCAGGAATCTCTTGTCCTCCATTTTTCCGGCTATTTATTGTGAAGACGGGCGATATGGGTTTTAGGGTACCCCCTCGGTCAAAAATTTTTTGTCATTTTTGGTCAGGTGTTGTCATTTGTTGCTCGTTCGTGCAAATCTCTTGATTTGCACACACCATTCGCAGGCCTCCGGCCGGTCCATACGGCAAGGGCGACCATGTGATATCAATCGGCCGGAGGCCTGCGAATAAAGAGTCACGAAGGGAACCTTCGCGCCATTTCGCACAACACATGACCACAAATGACAATACATGACCGCTAACTTCACCAAACCGCCATAACGCAAATAATCAGCGAGTTGAACGACAACCCAAAATTCTTGTGCGCGGAATATTTGATGAATTTGATGGCCTTGACCATGTGCTTTTTGATCGCGTTGCGTGACACGCCCAGTACTTCGGCGGCTTCGTCGTAGGAATGCTCCATTTCCCGGCAAAGGCGGAATACCTCCTGGTCGCGCGGGGAGAGCTGATGAAGTATTTTTTGCAGATAATGCTGATATTCTTCCGATTGCAATGCCTCTTCCACGTGGTTGGCATGTTGCAGCGACGCGCGGATTACCTCTTCCCGCACCGACCGCTCGGTAGCCGCGTGGCGCAGGAAATCAAGGACACGATTTTTGGAAACCGTAAAGAGGTAAGCCCTGAATGATTGCAGGTTGGCGAGCGACTCCCGTTTTTCCCATACTTTCAGGAAAATCTCCTGACACAGGTCTTCGGTATGCTCGGCGGATTTGACAAATTTGAAAACGTAACGACTGATTTCCCCCTTGTAGTGACGATATACCTCATCGAAAGCCTTGCTGTCTCCCGAAGCGAGGTCTTTCAGCAAAACAGT
>DATMSL010000413.1:0-3238 GCA_035565435.1 Dyadobacter sp.
AATGTCACAAATATGAGACATTTCACTACCTTTGTAAAACCATGAAAGACACCGAGCAAAGTATTATCGAAGCTGCAATCCTGATTTTCAATGAGGACCTGTCTGCGCCTCTGGAAAAAGTGGCGGATCAGGCGCAGGTGACCCGCAGGACTTTGCACCGGTATTTCAAGGACCGGAAGGAGCTGATGGACAAGTGCCAGAAGGAGATCCGAAAGGCCTGCGCCGTGGCGATGTTCAATGCATATAATACAACCGAAAATCCCCGCGAGCGGCTCGAAGCCATGTTTTATGCCGGGCTTGATTGCGGTTCCAAAAACACATTTCTACATAAACTACACACGCTGCACGACCACAAACACCAGGCAGCCAATGAAGCGTGCTCCAAATATGACCACACGTTCGAGCTCTGGAAAAGCAATCTGCAACTGTTGCTCACCGAGGGCGTGATCAACCAGGGCATGACCGTCGACTGGATCCACAACTTCTTTCAAAGCGTAGTAGTGGTGTTCATTAACTCGCAGCAAAAGGGCTCGCTCGGTCGCGCCGAGGCACGCGAACTCGCCTGGTTTTCATTTAGTAAAGGAATAGGTATTTAAAATTTTTTGTCCAACCGTGTCTCATTTTTGAGACATTTATGTATTTCAAATATGACAGATCAACAACTATTCGACGTCGCGATTATCGGCGGCAGCTACGCCGGGCTTTCGGCTGCCATGACATTGGGCCGCGCCCGACGTAAGGTAATCATCATCGACAGCGGCAAACCCTGCAACCGACAGACACCGCATTCGCACAACCTCATTACCCACGACGGCAAGACACCCGCCGAAATCTCCGCCCTCGCACTCGGGCAGGTACTCGCCTACCCGACCGTCCAAATGCGCGCAGGCCTGGTCACGCAGGTAGCAGGCGTGGACGGCGCATTCACCGCCACCGTAAATGGGGGACATACCGTACAAGCCAAAAAATTGATTTTCACCACCGGTATCCGCGACATTATGCCCGACATCCCGGGCTTTGCCGAAAGCTGGGGGATCAGCGCCATTCATTGCCCTTACTGCCACGGCTACGAATACAGCGATGCCCGTACGGGCGTCCTCATGAATGGCGAAATGGCATTGGAATACCTTAAAATGATCCGCCACTGGACCGCCGATCTTACCCTCTACACCAACGGCCCTGCCACATTCGATGAAACTGCCCGAGCAAAAATGCTCGCATTCGGCGCCGAAATCGTCGAACAGCCCATTGCCTCACTGGACCACGAAAACGGTTACCTGAAATCGCTCCGCCTGACCGACGGTACTACCCGCGACATTACCGCGCTTTACCACCGCCCGGCATTCGTCCAGCATTCGTCGATACTGGAGGAACTGGGTTGTGAGCTCAATCCCCAGGGTTTTATCAAAGTGGACGAAGCACAAAAAACGACAGTTGCCGGCATTTACGCCGCCGGCGATAACAGCGGCGCATTCAGGGGGTTAACGGGAGCCATGGCCGCAGGAACAACCGCTGGCGCAAGGCTCAATCATGAATTAATCAATGAAGAGTACTGATTGGCGTGTTGCAATATGGTAGATTTGCAGGATGCTATAAGCAATAGGTTGTAAGCTATAAGCAGTAAGCTATAAGCCTTAGGCTCTATGCTTATTAACTTACAGCATATAGCTTATAGCCTAACGCTTAAAGCCCCACATCAATGTCCCTATTCAAAACAACCGCCCCGATCATCATTACCTGTTACAAACGCCTCGCGCCGTTTCTTGAAAAAGAGGTGGCGGAATTGGGCTACCGGGTGGAAGAGACATTTGCTACCGGCGTTCGGCTGCGAGGGACCGTCAATGATTGCATTAAACTGAACCTGAACCTCTACTGTGCGAGCCAGGTACTGTACAGCCTGGGCACATTCAGCGCACAGCATCCGGATGATGTGTACCGTTTTTTGTCCAAAATGCAATGGGAGAATATCCTGGCCGACGACGCATATTTCTCGGTTACCAGCAATGTAATGACCGCCACGGTGAACAACACTATGTTTGCCAACCTGCGCGTGAAGGATGCCATTGTGGACAGGCTCCGAGGTAAAAAGGGGGCAAGACCGTCGACCGGCTCGGAGTTGAAGGGAGCTGTGGTGCATTTGTTCTGGAAGGACGATCGCGCAGAGATCTTCATCGACACTTCCGGCGAGACGGTGGCACGGCACGGCTACCGCAAAATCCCCGGCAAGGCCCCCATGCTGGAAGCCCTCGCTTCTGCAACAATCCTGGCCAGCCAATGGAACCGCAATTCGGCGTTTATCAATCCCATGTGCGGTTCGGGTACGCTCGCGATTGAAGCCGCATTGATTGCCACGAACAGTCGTCCCGGGCTTTTTAGGGACAATTACTCGTTCATGCATTTGCTCGGATACGACGAGGAAGTCTATTTCAATGCGCAGGACAAGCTGCAAGCGCAGATCATCGAAGCACCCAAAGTGCGCATTATTGCAACGGATTACGATCAGAACGCAGTTACCAATGCCAAAAAGAACGCGATTGCGGCCGGTGTAGCGGATATGATCGAGTTCGGGCTCTGCGACTTTGCGGATACCGAAGTACCGCAGGAGAACAAGGGTGTGTTCTTTGTGAACCCGGAGTATGGCGAGCGCCTGGGCGAGATCAGCGAACTTGAAGAAACTTATGGACGGATTGGTGATTTTATGAAACAGAAGTGTGGAGGATATTACGGCTATGTTTTCACAGGAAACCTCGACCTGGCTAAGAAAATAGGGCTCAAAGCCAAGCGCAGAATCGAGTTTTATTCCGGTAAAATCGATTGCAGGCTGCTGGAATACGAACTTTACGAGGGTTCCAGAAGAGCGTAGTCCCAGATTCCGGAAATGCTGCCCAAACCTGGCACCGCCCTCGATAACTCTGGCACAATATTTAGATAATATAAGGCATAACCATTTAGAAAAATTGTCATGAAACAGTCACAAAGTTCGGGAACCATGCCGCAAGGCCAGGTCCGGAACAGGCCTGAAAACAAAGACAATCTGGATAGCAGGCATCGTGAGGAAGAATTGGTAAAAGGTAATCATATTACCAGCAACCAAAAAGAGAATCACAGTCTGGGAAAACAGCGAAGGTAGCATTCGATGCACCTTATTAAATGGTTCCTAAGTTGAGACGAAGTCCGCATGAAACGAACATCCGGACTTCGTTTTTTTTATACCCGCCACTTTGATCCCGCCAGCCTT
>DATMSL010000414.1:0-1725 GCA_035565435.1 Dyadobacter sp.
ACGGCATATCCTCATTTTTAAGCACATGGCCCTCGGGTGTTTTCCCGGAGGTAAGCGTTGCGATAAACTGCGCTTTGGTCCATTTACCGACATGGCCTGCCCGTGTAATGTCGGGTACGGGCGGGAAGCCGGGCGCGAGTGGTTCACCCCCTTTAAAATTCTCCCGGTGGCATCCGGAACACGATACGGCCAGGTATTTTCCTTGCGCTGCTCCCTCCGTCGAATCTGCCCGGGCGAGCATCGGTTTGTCGTGATCGATTTTTTCAACCGACAGAAGCGGCATTTTGTCAAGGTAACTCATGATAACGGCTATTGGACCGAGGTCATTCGCGGGAAGGATATTATCCACTTTCGGTATCTGCCGACAATAGGCGATGAGGGTAGCCATGTCTTGTTGCGAGAGCAATGTCGTTTCATGTGAAGGCATAAAAAGGAGCGGTTTGCCATCCTGGTGAACGCCGTGCCGTAGCGCGGCCAGCCAGCCAGAGACATCATAGTTGCCTGGTAAACCGCCTTTCCCATAGGTGAGATTTCCCGCGACCAATCGGCCAATGGCGCCATCGTCATTCATCACTTTGCCTTCGAGGTTGTTTCCATGGCAGTCCTGGCAACCTTTAATCGCTACCAAATGCTTCCCACGTGCGATAGCAGCACTGTCAGTGGGCGTTTCAATGACTTCTTTCTCAAATACATAAACCTTGTTCATGCGGCTTTTCATGGAGACCGACATGTAAGTGTAAATAGAAATCGCTGCGAGCAAGATTCCGACAAGGGAAATACCTGTCCATTTTAAGATTTTTTTGATCATGGCCTTTGAAGTTTTTGGCAAAAATGCGGAGGGCAATGCCGCCAGGACCTACGCAAAACGGATTAAAATCTACGACAAAAGGATTTCGTCGATAAATCGGGCCGTTCACTCATTAACGAGCAGGGATGAGACAGCCACGGCTGTATTTTCGTATTGTGTTCAAAACGTCCCGCCCTATGGCTACGCTCATTCATTCCGCTGACATCCTTGATTTTAACCCGGTACCCAATCCACAATCGGTTATTCCGGGTACGCCCATAGACAACCCGGGCGCCGTTCTCACCCGCTATCATCCGATGGTCGGCGAGATGAAGTTCAGGAGCCTGCTTTTTCCGCATATGCATGTAATGAACCTCCACTGGACATCGAGGGAAGATGTGATTCTTTATGATAGTACGCCTGTCGACACGATCAATATCAATTTCCACATGGCTGGAAGGCTCGATACTACCTTCGAGGGATTGTCGCATGATTTGAACATGAGGCCTGGCAAGCATAACCTGGTTTTTTCACCCGAAGGCGGCGATACCAACCGCGTCGCGGCAAACGATTCCCTCGAAATGTTCCATATCAGCATCGATAAGGCATTTTTCGGAGAGATTATAGGGTGCGACGACCATTGGAGCGAGCGTGTACAGAAGAATTTGCTTTACAACAGACCATTTTCGGGTATTACCGGCACCGCCGATACCACGCCGCTCATGCAAAGCCTGATCCGGGAAGTGAAACAATGCAGGCAAACCGGCGCTGTTCTTAACCTGATGATTCAGTCCAAAATACTGGAATTACTGGCATTGCAGATCGAACAGTTCCGCGGGCCGCAGCAAGGCCAGAGTATTTCTGCGGCGGACAGGGACAAGTTATGTCAACTGAAATATTTCCTGGATACCCATTTTCTGGAGGAATTTTCACTTGCG
>DATMSL010000415.1:0-1821 GCA_035565435.1 Dyadobacter sp.
TTTCACTCCCCTGTTCGGGGTTCTTTTCACCTTTCCCTCACGGTACTGGTTCACTATCGGTCTCTCAGGAGTATTTAGCCTTACCGGATGGTGCCGGCAAATTCCCACAAGGCGTCTCCGACCTCGCGGTACTCAGGATACTACTAGGCTAGCATTCTATACGTGTACTGGGCTATCACCATGTATCGCCGGGCTTCCCATCCCGTTCCACTTCTGTTTGCTAATACCACATCGTAGTCCTACAACCCCAACACTGCCGTAACAGTATTGGTTTGGGCTCTTTCCCTTTCGCTCGCCACTACTCAGGAAATCATTGTTATTTTCTCTTCCTCTGCTTACTTAGATGTTTCAGTTCGGCAGGTTTGCTCATTATATGTGACATGTCTTCAACATGCCGGGTTGCCCCATTCGGAAATCTTCGGATCAATTCCTATTTGCAAATACCCGAAGCTTATCGCAGCTTATCACGTCCTTCATCGCCTCTGAGAGCCAAGGCATCCCCCGTGTACTCTTTCTTACTTTCTTCTACTCATGCGCCTTTTGCGCCGCATGGTATGCTTTTTTTGCTCTTGTTATGATGTCTCATTCCCGACTTTAGGTCGGGAGAGCACAAACACAACAGTCGCCTATTGTTGTTTGCTCTTCTTTTTTAACTTCTTCCAATATGTCAAAGAACTTTACTGAGGTCAGGTAAAGGGTATAAAAGCACAGGGATTCATCCTCCTGTCTTAAGCCTTTAGCTTAACCTCGTTAGTAAAAAACTGCGGTCTCGAACCGTTTCAGATGTTTTCTTGATTCATCCGTGCCCCATGGCGTTTCTTCTTTTCTTAATTATGTCAATGTATGCCATCAATCCTGATGAACTTCTTTTTGGTGGAGAATAACGGTCCCGATAGCTATCGGGACGAACCGTTGCCGGTTGTCATCCTTCGTTGTGGAGAATAACGGAGTCGAACCGTTGACCTCCTGCGTGCAAGGCAGGCGCTCTAGCCAGCTGAGCTAATCCCCCAAAAGTATTCCTTGTAGTCCCGTCCAGATTTGAACTGGAGACCCCTACATTATCAGTGTAGTGCTCTAACCAGGCTGAGCTACGGGACTGTTTCTTTTAGGTTCCAGTGTTTAGCAGTTAGTTATTACCGCTACCGCTTTTCCCTGTGTACCTTTGAATCATATCCTGCTGCTGTAACCTTGGTTACCAGACAACCGTCATTTCTTCTGGGTGTTTCTTTTTTGTCTTTTTGAAATATCATGTTGCGAAGCGAGTAGGTGATTCTACTCCAGAAAGGAGGTATTCCAGCCGCACCTTCCGGTACGGCTACCTTGTTACGACTTAGCCCCAGTTACCGGTTTTACCCTAGGACGCTCCTTGCGGTTACATACTTTAGGTACCCCCAGCTTCCATGGCTTGACGGGCGGTGTGTACAAGGCCCGGGAACGTATTCACCGCGTCATTGCTGATACGCGATTACTAGCGAATCCAACTTCATGGGGTCGAGTTGCAGACCCCAATCCGAACTGTGAATGGCTTTGTGAGATTCGCATACTGTTGCCAGCTAGCTGCCCTCTGTACCATCCATTGTAGCACGTGTGTAGCCCCGGACGTAAGGGCCATGATGACTTGACGTCGTCCCCTCCTTCCTCTCTGTTTGCACAGGCAGTCTGTTTAGAGTCCCCACCATTACATGCTGGCAACTAAACATAGGGGTTGCGCTCGTTGCGGGACTTAACCCAACACCTCACGGCACGAGCTGACGACAGCCATGCAGCACCTAGTTTCGTGTCCCGAAGGACGGATGCGTCTCTGCATCCTTCACTAACTTT
>DATMSL010000416.1:0-7896 GCA_035565435.1 Dyadobacter sp.
ATACCAATAGAAATCTCCGTGCGAGTTCTCGATATTCACCTGACCTTTTGGCAAATAGATGCTATCGATAAATCCACCGATCAAATAACCTTCGACAATTATCAAAGCGGGCGCGTCCAGCGTTCCGGTCACGTAAGTCGCCACGCAACAATCCGGGTGGAATGAGGCCGAATCGGTAAACGTGTGCTCTTTTGACACATCCGCGATGTAAAACTCGCCCTTTTCATATGAGCAGCTGGCGGCTATTCCGATGAAGAGCAGGTTTGTGATTGACCTGCTATTCAGATGTTTTCTGATATTCATTTAATAAATCGCTGTCGCAATTGTTAGATTTCCTTTTTTAGCCTGCCCCGGAAAATATTTGATCACGATTTTCCTATACACATAATGGTCTTGCTGTGACTTGACATATACCTTACCCTTCGGCAAATACAGACTATCGTTAAGTCCACCGATTAAATAGCTCTGAACAACTACCAGGGCTGGTGCGTCCAAGTTACCAGTCACTAATGTTGTCACGCAGCATCTGGGGTGAAACCACGCCGAATCCATGAAGTACTGGTTTTGGGATACGTCAGTTATTTGAAATTCTCCTCTTTCCAATAAACATCCAGTGGTCGTTACGGTGGCTAGCAGGCTTGGAAACAGCCTGCCGGCCACATATTTTTTAACGATTTGAAATTGGTTCATATAGCTCAATGGCATCTGTTGGCTCCGTTTGTCCAAAAAAATGTTTGAGGTGTACCAATGGACACGTTTACAGGCATTAGCCTCTTGCCCTCCCCAGCCGCGATTTTTTTCAGAGCAGTATCTGCTATTAAGGCTAGTTTTAGGCCGGGACTGTATATGGGCACGGTCGCCAACGAAGCGCTAATACTCTTGTAGATCTTAACCCCGAGATCATTATTGTGCAAATCCATTTCCATCTGATTCGGCGGTGACTCCAACTCGTGGTTATTGGTGATTTGAAGTGCGGTTGATACTCCAAACTCCATGCACAGGATTGCGGACCACACCGCATGCTTATATGCATTCCAGTTACCGTCGTCCGAAAGATCGCAGTAAAACCATTCTGCGAAGGACATTGCCGCAGCCTTTGCGGAAGCAGCCTGTGGTATCATCCACATTCTATTCAAGAAGTAATCTTTCTCCGTGTCATTGATCCCACCCCAAAAACTGGATATATAGGGCAACTGCATCAATTCATTGAAGAGTACTGCACTTCCGCTGCTGAGAGATATGTCCAGAGAGTTCGACCAAACAGTCCCGCTTCCGCTGGAACCTGAACTAACGTACACCATCTCACAAGTAGTCTCCTGATAAACCCAGCCCGAGCAACCATAGCCATCCACACACCCCTGATGATACCAGTCCGTGCAAACTTCGACCATATCAGAAGTCCGGCCGCCTTTGTTAGGGCCGAATGCGGCTACCTGCTTTCCTTCTTCATAAATCAATCCGTTGACGAGCTTGCCGTCCATGTCGAAGAAGTAAACCTTCCCTTCAAAATTGGACGGATCGACCTTTCCGTTCTTCACTTTCGGCTCATAGTCCGCATCGAACACCGTCCGCATTTCCATGGCCTCGATTTTTCCACGGACTTTGCGTACGACCAGACTTCGCTGGATCCTTCCAGCCACATTCTCTTCGTCAGGTTTCCGCTTATCCTTCCGGCCGTCTTTAATTCGACAACCAAGGAAATTGCCCGATAGCACCGGAGCCACCACGATTTCATCGTCGGCCGCCACTTTCCGCTGGGTCGCGGCGCCCCAAATGACTTTGTCATCAGGCTGCCCGACGCTCCGGGCTGATTTGCGAAAGTCAGAATACCATTTCTGAGCCTGCTCGACCGTAAAATCGTCGGAGGGTAACACATTTGCTCTTTCACCCGTATCTTTACACCCAAACACAAAGGCAAAAGCAATCACCAGCGCCATGCGCCGGGTAAAGCATTTCTTCATACATTTGAAAGGTTTTAGTTGATAACTTGACTCGAACCACGACCCCGCCCGTCAGGTACCAAGCTTACGGCGGGGTTTTGATTTTGGTGAATGTTGGGATTCGAAGAGAGATATACAAGCGCCATTCACGTCGCGAGCAAAACATGTATCGGATTTGAGGCGCGATGCATTTATCCAATGGAAGCACTCATCATAACACACTCATTTTCAAATAGTAAAATCTACCCACCGGAAACTAATCTTTCCTGTTGCTTGATAATTACTTGTCTTTTGGCATGTAGAAGAAGTTAATGACCACCAAAAAGGCACAAAAGAAAGGGCGGCACCTGCTTTCGCAAATGCCGCCCTTAGTATTTCAAATATTTAGGTATTACTGCCCTCCACCATACATATTAAACGCAGCCAGATGCTTCTGGAAAATCGCCTCGTATTTCTTCGCGGCGGCTTCCTGCTTGGCGTCGCGGCATTCCTGGACGATCACTTGCATGATGTACAGGTACACGTTGCTGTCGCGGCGGCGTGTCGTAGAATTGTTCTTCGCCCAGGTAAGCACTTCGTCGGCGCGGGTGGCCATGGTTTCGGCAATTTCAAGCGCTTTCTTGGTTTCGCCCAGATCGAACAATGGACCGATAAAATTGGCCGAGAATTGGTCGTATGGAATGCTCTTATCCGGCATGGTGGTTAGCGAGCGCTCGATGGCCTTTTTCGCTTCATCCTTGCGGCCGTCGGCGATGAGCTGGCCGGTAAGGCGCAGGAACGCGATACGTGCAGTTGCTACGGGCGAGCCAAGGTAAGTATTATCATAATAGGTGTTCGGATTGTCGAGCTCGCGCCAGAACATCTTGTTCATCAAATTATTGTACATCACATCGGCATTCACGTAGCCGTCGCTGGCACCTGGTACTTTCACCGGCAACAAGCGATAGGCGTAGCCTTCGAGCTGCATGTATTCTTTCAGGTTCAGGTAGCTCGATCCGCCCAGGGTTGATGAGAAGTAAATAGGACGTTTCCAATCGTTAGATGCGATGATATCAAGCATGATCAGATCGGATTTGTACAAATCTCCTTTACCGATTGTCCAGCTGATCGAATCGCTCACAAATGGAACGAGGTCGCTTTTGATAATATTCATCTTCTTAACAGCCTCCGCATCCACCGGCAGGAACAATACCGACGACGGCAGGATGGACGTCATGTCTCCACTGGTTAACGGCACCTGAATGGCTTTGTTTTCCTGCTTTACGAGTCCAAGATATTCTTTCAGGTTGATGCCCGATTTCACACTTGGGATTTCATAGAAAGGAACAATGTCGTTCTTACCGAATGCATAGTTGTTCTTGTCGAGCGAGATCGGCAGCGCCTCCGATTTGTAGGTGCGGCGCTTCATCTGGTCGATGTACCAGTCGGTACCGAGGAGGCTCAGGTTGCACACACGCACATCCGTACGGAAGCCTTCTACTTCCTGCACGTACCACAACGGGAAGGTATCGTTATCACCGCCTGTGAAAAGTATCGCATTCGGTGCGCAGGAGTTCAGAAGGTTTTTAGCAAAATCAACCGAGTGGTAACGGTGGTCGCGGTTGTGATTATCCCAACCTTTGGCACCCATAATGACAGGCACTACTAAACCCAGAGCACTGGCAACACCGGCACGGGCTGTACCGCTTTTTACAAACTTGCTGATCGCATCTGCAATCGCAATGACGCCATAGCCGATCCATATACAGAAAATATAGAATGAACCTACATAAATATAGTCACGTTCGCGGGGCTCAGTGGGAGGCGAGTTGAGGTAAACTACCAGCGCTACACCTGTCAGAATAAACAACAAGCCTAAAACAAGCAGGTCACGCTTTTGACGGAAATAGCAAATCACGATACCGAACAATCCAAGAAGGAATGGCAGCATAAAGTAGTTATCGTGCGCTTTGTTCTTCGCAATCGGCTCAGGGTATTTGGTGGAAACATCCCAGGGAGTCATGTTACCGGCACCTTCTTCATCGCTCTCACGACCTACAAAGTTCCAAAGGAAATAGCGCCAATACATGTGTCCGATCTGATACGAGAACATGAAAGAGAGGTTATGCGACATGGTCGGTTTTTGGCCTTCCGCCAGCCCGGTCATTTGCATATACAATTGCGGGTGACCTGGCTGCGTGCTGTACATCCGAGGCAGCAACATATTGGCACCCGGCTCATATTCATACTCCGGACGGTAGTCGTAAATCACGTATTTCCCATCCTGCTTGCGATACATTGGTGCACCGCGCTTCTGGCTTACCGGACGTGATACAAACGACGGTCCGTACAACAATGGACGGCTACCATACTGCTCGCGTTTCAGGTAGGAAACGAAGCTCAGTACGTCATTAGGATTGTTTTCGTTAATAGGCGGGTTGTACTCGGCACGTACGAGTACCATCAGGTAGCTGGCGTAGCCTATCAATACAAATGCCAGTGAAAGCAAGCTGGTATTCAACAGCACGTTGCCTTTCTTCTGGGAAAAACGGATTCCCCAGATCAGCGCGCCGATGAACAATATAATGAAGAAGATCACCCCAGATTTGTAAGGCAATCCCAAAGTATTTACAAAGAATATCTCAAATTTACCTGCAACACTCGGCAAGCCCGGGATGATACCGGAGTTGATGATCCCCAAAACGACCAGACCACCAACGAAAGCCATAATACCTCCGAAAACACTGACTTTCTGATACTTCTTGAAATAATAAACCAGTGCAAGCGCCGGAATCGTAACAAGGTTCAGCAAGTGAACACCGATAGATAATCCTACCAGATAAGCGATTAGGATCAGCCAGCGGTTCTCCGTGGCAGGGTCCTGGATGCGTTCCCATTTGAACACGGCCCAGATCACAATGGCTGTAAAGAAGGACGACAAACCGTAAACCTCAGCTTCCACTGCCGAAAACCAGAAGGAGTCGGACCAGGTATAGGCCAGTGCGCCAACGATACCGGCTCCCATTACAAGAAGCGTATCAGCCTGTGTCAGCTCTTCGTCATTTTTGGCAACCAGTTTACGGACCAGCAACGTAATGGTCCAGAAAAGGAACAGGATGGTAAATGCACTGCTCAGCACCGACACCATATTGATCCAGTATGCTACATTTTGCAAATCACCAAAAGCAAAAAGGGAGAAAAGGCGACCGATCAGCAGAAAGAAAGGTGCGCCCGGGGGGTGAGGGACCTGCAGTTTGAATGCACAGGCAATAAACTCACCGCAATCCCAGAAGCTGGCAGTACGTTCGACAGTAAGGGCGTAGGTGATGAATGCAATAGCAAAGACAATCCAACCCGTAAGGTTGTTGGTACGGTTGAAACGGGTCATCTGAAAGACGGTAAATTTGAAAAAGTTATATGCACAATGCGCAAAGATGGCGACTCTTTTTGAGCAGTTCTATCAATGATCGGCCAAAATTAGCAAAATAACCACAACGGCAACGGTTTGTGAATCTTAAAAAAAGTTAACAAGGCTTTCGGCTATCGGCTTTAATAATGCAAAAGTCAGGTAGCCAAAGTACGATAGCCGAAAGCCGACTGCCGATGTCATTTATAAAATATCCATTTAGCCAATTCCTTATAACTGACTTTCTTCCCGTACATGAGGATACCTACGCGGTAAATGCGAGCGGCGACCCAGGTGGTGCCCATGAACCCCAATATCAGAAGCACCATTGATAAGGCTATTTCCCAGGCCGGCACACCGAACGGGATACGGACCATCATGATGATCGGCGAGGTGAAAGGAATAATGGATGTCCAGAAAGCCAGGGTGCCGTCGGGGTCGCGGAGGACGAATTGGGCAAACACAAAGGAGAAAATAATGGGCAATGTAATGGGCAGCATGAATTGCTGCGTATCCGCGTCGTTGTCGACAGCCGCTCCCACGGCGCCAAATAGCGCGCTATACAGCAGATATCCCCCCAGATAGTAGAACAAGAAACAGCCGATAATCAGCGGGAGGTTCAGGCTGGACACCGCTCCGAGTACTTCCGCGACGGGATTATCGACATTACCGCCAGGCAGGCCCTGGTTTGGCATCTGCGCTTTCTTCATTTCCTGCGCCATCTGTGCTGATTCTTTCGACATCTTGCTGGCGATCACTGCCGATGTGGCGCTTGTCAATGCAGTAGTGAGTAAAATCCAGAGCACAAATTGGGTGAGCCCGACCAACGCCACCCCGATAATTTTGCCGAGCATCAGCTGAAATGGCTTCACGGAGGAAATAATCACTTCCACAATCCGGCTGGTTTTCTCCTCGGTGATCCCGCGCATTACCTGGGTTCCATAAATGAATACGGACATGTAAATCAGGAATGCGCAAATGCCTCCGATCACCGTGGCCGCCCCTGAGCTGCTGGTTTTCTCGCCTTCCTCGCTCAGGCTGATCGTTTCAGAATTGACATTAACGCGTGAATCTTCCAGAATCTTATGCGTGATACCCGCCTCCGCGAGTTTGATGTCTTCGATCTCCTTCTCGATGACCTTTTCGATCTCCGATTTCAATTCCAGGCTCACATTTTTGGCTGCGTAAATGCGGACACTTTTCGGCGATTTAATCACATTGGCCGGAATGTAAACCAGCGCATTGGCATCACTGTTCGGAAATGCAGCTTTGGCGGAGTCAATACTCTTGTCGGTCAACTCGAACTTTAAGGTCTCGGAATCCTTGAATTTATTCCGGAACAAACCGCTTTCATCCAGGACCTGCACCGTTTTGATATCCACCGAGCTCACCGCAGCCCAGAATACCGTCCCATAGAAAGCCACAAAAAGCAGCGGCCCCAGCACTGTCATCACCAGGAACGACTTCTTTTTGACCCTTACCAGGTATTCTCTTCTAATAACCAGAAATATATTTCGCATGGGAATCGGATTAATAACTGTGAATGGAATGCGTCCCGGTTATGCCTCGGGCACTTCATTGACCGCCTTCATAAAAATATCGCTCATCGTCGGGATATTCTCGCCAAACGCGCGGATCTCCACCTTCGACACAAGATTGAGCAACAATGCATTGGCATTCGCGTCGCCATCCAGATGGACATTGGAGCGCAGGTAGCCATCTTCCAGGATCTTCTGGTCGAGGATCTGGTATATCGGGTCCAATTCATCGAGATGGCCTTTGTACTCGACAAAATAGGTATGTGTCTTGAACTGCTCCTTGATCTCCCTTTTGGCGCCATCGAGCACCTTGCGTGACTTGTGGATTAATGCAATATGGTCGCAAAGCTCCTCCACGGTTTCCATTCGGTGAGTGGAGAAAATGATCGTGCTGCCTTTTTGTTTCAATTCAAGGATCTCATCTCTGATCAAGTTGGCATTGATCGGGTCAAAACCGGAGAATGGTTCGTCGAGAATGATCAGGTCGGGCTCGTGCAGGACAGTCGAAACGAACTGCACTTTCTGTTGCATTCCTTTCGAGAGGTCGCCGATCGTTTTGTCCCACCATGTTTTGATATCAAATTTAATAAACCAGGTTTTGAGCTTTTCCATCGCCTCCTTCTGCGAAAGCCCTTTGAGTTGCGCCAGGTAAAGCAGCTGCTCTCCTACCTTCATCTTCTTATAAAGCCCCCGTTCCTCCGGGAGGTACCCGATCCGTGAAATATGATTGGGGTTAAGTGGTACGCCATCAAACAATATCTCGCCGCTATCAGGGCCGGTGATCTGGTTAATAATCCGGATCAGCGACGTCTTCCCCGCCCCATTTGGCCCCAGCAGCCCGAAAATACAGCCTTTGGGAATGGATATACTGACGTTGTCCAGGGCGGTGTGACTGGAATATTCCTTCGTTACATTCCTTACCTCTATGATGTTCATAAATCTCAAAACGGTGTAATTGCAAATATGCGAAGTAATTTTCCGGGTCGTGGTAACCACAAGTACAAAAACCTTCATTGGGCTGACCAATGGCAAA
>DATMSL010000417.1:0-4248 GCA_035565435.1 Dyadobacter sp.
ATTGGTCGGCGGTGCATTCGGGATTTTCATCGCCCTTTGCTCAGCGTACAAAGACAGCAAAAAATCCATCACCAAGAACTGACTTTCACTTGGGTGATGTGCTGAATTCAGTTATCAGGGATGTTCTCGCTCCCAGGATCATCTTTATATTGGCCGGCCTGGGAAGCATTGCTTATCTCTTTACATTTTGGTTTCAAAATCGTTTCATTCAAACTAACCTCCCTGACCTGATCAGTACCGGGTTCCAGATTGTATCCTTTACCAGTGGTTTCAAACTGGTTCTTCATGTGTTTATGGACCTGTGCAAACCTGAGGCAGTGATGGAGATGGACAAATTCTATACCGGCTACGGAGGTGCCGCGGTTTTGTGGATTTCAATCACTACTTTGAAAAAGCGGTTTGAAAATCCTTATTATTAACGGACCCCGGATTCAGCGTTTCGGTGTACTGCCAATTCGAACCAATAAAATCTGCTTTTTTGTTGCATAGGAATAAATGCAGCAAACATGGGTAGCTTCTTCAAAACAATGGCATCGCCGACCGGCACACTTACGCTGATTGCCAGCGGGAAGGGATTGAGAGCGGTACTTTGGGATTGTGATCCGCAAAAATCAAGCATTGACTGCTGCGTTGAAGATCCGAACCATCCCCTACTGCTCGAAGCAGAAAAGCAGCTGAACGAGTACTTTGACAAAAAACGTAAAACTTTCTCCTTGAAACTCGACTTCGTGGGCAGCGATTTTCAAATACAGGTTTGGGAAGCATTACTGACGATTCCTTTCGGCGAAACGAGGACCTACGGTGATATTGCGCGGCAAATCGGCAACCCCGATTCGGTGAGGGCTGTGGGCGGTGCGGCCAACAAGAACCCCATTCCCATTATAGCACCTTGTCACCGGGTAATAGGCGCCAACGGCAAGCTCGTCGGTTTTGGCGGCGGGCTCGAAAATAAAGCGCTGTTATTGGAACTGGAAGCGCCGTACCGCCAAACCAGCTTGTTTGACTAAAATGACGACAGCATAGTAACCGACTGCTTACCTAATACACTTTCAGGATTTATTCCTATCTTTACATCATTATTCATCAACCAGTAACACCAGGTGTAGGAGATCATTTCTTTCAGGAAAATAAATGCATGCGGCCGTGATGGCGGCTGCTATTATTCATTCTCAAAAGAAATTTTCTATGCTTTTTTTGCAAGGTGTTACGTACGCACACCCGAACCGGGATGTGCTGTTTTCTGATATAAATCTTACTGTCAATAAACAAGATAAAATCGCGCTCATAGGCAACAATGGCGCGGGGAAGTCTACTTTACTGGGTATTCTGGCGGGAAGGTTAAGGCCCTCGTCCGGAACTGCAGGAGCGGATTCAAAACCCTATTTCGTTCCCCAATTGTTTGGCCAATATAATGCACTGACGGTTGCCGAAGCCTTAGGCATTCACGACAAACTACTGGCGCTCCGGGAAATCCTGGAAGGGCATTTGACAGATATTAACCTCGAATTGCTTGATGACGATTGGGGCATTGAAGAGCGCTGCCAGGAAGCTTTCGAACACTGGCAACTTCGCGGGATTACGCTTTCCCAACCCATGTACGAATTGAGTGGCGGGCAAAAAACGAAGGTTTTCCTGGCGGGTATCATGATTCACGAGCCCGACATTGTGCTGCTCGACGAGCCTAGCAACCACCTCGACGTGCCTGGCCGGACACTTTTATACGACTATATCCGCTCGACGGGCAATACGCTCATTGTAGTGAGCCACGACAGGACGCTCCTGAATTTGCTCAATACGGTCTGCGAGCTAAGCAGGCGGGGAATCACCGTGTATGGTGGCAACTACGATTTCTATGCAGAGCAGAAGGCGATCGAGGGTGAGGCATTAAACCTCGATGTAAAAGCGAAAGAAAAGGCGCTCCGCAAGGCCAAAGAAGTCGAAAGGGAGTCGATGGAGCGGCAGCAGAAGTTGGATGCACGCGGTAAAAAGAAGCAGGAGAAGGCAGGACTGCCCACGATCGTTCAGAATGCATTTCGTAATAATGCGGAGCGGAGCACCGCTCGAATGAAAGGTATCCACGCCGAAAAAGTGGGCGGAATCGCTCAGGAGCTCAGCCATTTGCGCAGCGAACTGCCGGCACTCGATAAAATGAAAGTCGATTTTGACAATTCCTCCCTGCATAAGGGCAAAATTCTGGTCACGGCGGAACAAATCAACTTCACTTACGATGCGCAACCGCTCTGGCGCGATAACCTCAATTTCCAGATCACCAGCGGTGAACGCATTGCGATTAAAGGCGCCAACGGATCCGGTAAAACAACATTGATACGCATGATCCTGGGCGAGCTGCCATCTGTGACAGGCACCGGAACACCGGCCACTATGGAGCGCGCAGACTTCAAATCGATCTACATCGACCAGGATTACTCACTGATCAACAACACATTGACGGTCTATGAGCAGGCGCAGCAATTCAATTCGGGCGCATTGCAGGAACATGACATCAAGATCCGGCTTAACCGCTTTTTGTTTACCCGCGAATACTGGGATAAACGTTGCGCCAACCTCAGCGGCGGCGAAAAAATGCGACTCATGCTCTGCTCACTGGCCATCGGAACCCAGGCCCCGGATATGATCATCCTCGACGAACCGACTAACAATCTGGACATTCAGAACATCGGCATACTCACCGCCGCGATCAACGAATATCGCGGCACATTGCTGGTAGTATCGCATGATGCACATTTCCTGCGGGAGATCGAGGTTGAAAGGGAAATCCTGCTGAGCTGAGCGAGTTTAACCTACTTTGCCAAGCACCAGAGAATGAGAGATCTTAAAGGGTATTCATTCTCTGGTCACATAGCCACTTTTAGGATATTTGACTGCATAACGCAAGTTTAGCTCTTTGCTTTCTCCTGCGGGTAGCGACAAAATCCACGTTAGCTCACCGGTATTATCGTCCAGCTTAGCCTCCGGCGCTGATTTGTCGAAAACTTCGATATCCTTGCCCGGCGGTAAGGGGTATTGATCCTTCACCACGATTCTGACAGGCAACTTTTTCGTATTGCGCAACGCAATGCGATAAGAGCGATTTTCAGTCACATTACTTCCCAGGAATTGCCTTTTGACATAACTCTTTACTTGTTCCCGGCGCACGGACACCGATTTATCCACACCAAAAGAAAGGCTGAGCGTATCCGATGCATTGGCCGGATCGAGGCGGGTTTTGCCCACATAGCTGTTTTCAAGATACAGATTCACGTCGCCCGGAAGCAAATTCAGGTTCGACCATGACGGCAGGTAAGCATTCAAAAATGCCTCTTGCCTCACCTTTGGAACTGCAAGGTATTCATAATAACTGTCGGAGATTTGTTCTGTTTTCAGGTCCGCGGTGTAAGTTTTGCCGTCGGACAATAAGGTGTAAGCGACGGGAATTTCGTAGGTTACGCTGGTGGGAGCTTCTCTTTCATCGGTATTCAAATAAATTGATCGCTTTTTATCAGTTGTCATCGTCCCAACCCTACTCTGAGAGATGCCGGTTACTTTTCCCCGATAACCAGTAACAACCACCTCTTGCAATTCTTGAACATCCTCCTGCATAATCACATCGATACTACGGTCTGTCACTGGTTTGGACTGCGTCCGATATCCGATAAATGAAAAATCCAGAATACGTTTCGTCGCGGGCAAATTCGTCGGAATCGATAGTTGATAAAAGCCATTTATATCCGTGTTGGTACCAATATTTGCCCCTTTAATAGCCACCGCGGCTCCGGGAAGCGGTCGGTTTTCGGCATCTTTTACAAATCCGCGCACTTCACTAATACTGCCTTCTGCCGGCAGATTGTCTGCCGAAACGGTACCATACTGACTATAATCATTTGGCGAACCCCAATACCAGGTCTTCAACGCCGGCACGAGTGCTCTGTCCCTCGGATTGGCAGTGGAGAGTATCATCTTTACCTTCTTCCAATCCTCTCCCGAATACTGAAACATCCCTGCTTTGAATTGTAGCGACAATGGCGTCGAAAGATCCGTCAACTTTGCGTCATAGCTCGGGTACCAGCCTGCATCGGTCAAATAATAACTCAATTCCAGTTTCACCTGGGCTGCTTTTTTCGAAGAAACGGTCACTACGATTTCCATTGCAGCTTTTTGCGAGTCTGTAAGGAGTTGCGTGAGTTCCTTTCCGACTGCTTTCAGGCTGTCGTCCCACTTCCTGATATTATCGGCTGTTTCAAGCTTTTT
>DATMSL010000418.1:0-4798 GCA_035565435.1 Dyadobacter sp.
CTTCCACTTCGCGTCCTCCGAGCCCCTCACCCACGCGATGATCGAGCGCAAAGCAGTTTGCCTCGCATACGAAACCGTCGAAAAAACAGACAGAAGCCTTCCATTACTCGTTCCGATGAGCGAAGTAGCTGGCCGTATGGCCATCCAGGAAGGAGCCAAATACCTCGAAAAACCGATGGGTGGATTTGGCATTCTGTTAGGCGGCGTGGCGGGCGTGAAACCTGCGAATGTGCTGGTACTCGGCGGCGGGATTGTAGGAACGCAGTCGGCCAAGATGGCCGCGGGACTTGGAGCGAATGTAACGATCATGGATATCAGCCTGGCGAGGCTGCGTTACCTGGAAGACATCATGCCTGCCAATGTTGACACGGTAATGTCCAATGAATACAATATCCGCGAGCTCATTCAGGGCGCCAACCTGATCATTGGCGGTGTGCTCATCCCCGGCGCCAAAGCCCCGTCGCTCATTACCCGCGACATGCTCAAACTGATGAAACCTGGAACGGTCATGGTGGACGTGGCAATCGACCAGGGTGGCTGCTTCGAAACGTCGAAAGCTACCACACACGAGCATCCGATCTATGAAGTGGACGGCGTAGTACATTATTGCGTAGCCAACATGCCGGGTGCGGTACCTTACACCTCTACATTGGCACTTACCAACGCTACGCTCCCCTACGCATTGCAATTGGCTAACCAGGGCTGGAAACAGGCCTGCTCAACCAACGAGGAGCTGCGCAAGGGATTGAATGTCGTTCACGGAAAAGTAGTATTTAAAGGTGTTGCCGAAGCATGGCATTTGCCTTATACGGACGTCAAAGAATTATTCTGAATCAGCAAACCTGACTAGATGAACCCGGCCATTTTTAATGCGCCGGGTTTTTGTTTTCTAAAAATATTACAATTACTTTCTTAAAAGCATTGCGAATACGGAATATTGTTCTTACTTTTGCGTCACAATTTGAAGGAACATCCGTTCGCTTCTCTGCTCATAAACGGTCTAGTACATTTTAGATCACCTGCCAGCCTCAAAATTTGTCCCGGCTGGACCTACCGTTCACACGCAGAGCCCCACGGATGGTTAGTGGTGGGCTTTGTGCAATCCCTTTCAATTTTTTTACGAATAAACCGGAATGCCGGTAATGTGGTCCGATTTCATCGGGACTAATGCATGTGTTGGGCTTGTCCCACAGGATCATTGTGTTGTTTGCCCCCATTGCCGCTCAAACCGGACCAAGCGTTCAAATCAAGAATTAATACTAAAAGCAATAGAATGACTACTGAAACTTTTCAAACTTTCGAAGAGCTTGGACTCAACGAAAACATCCTGAAAGCCTTGCAAGAAATGGGTTTTGAAAAACCCTCACCGATACAGGCACAGGGAATCCCGGCAGTTTTGCAGGGCTCTGACGTAATTGGTCAGGCTCAAACCGGTACCGGTAAAACTGCGGCATTCGGTATTCCCGTGCTGGAAAGAATAGATCCATCTGTTAATGCAGTTCAGGCCCTGATCCTTTGCCCTACCCGCGAATTGGCGGTGCAGGTATCGGAAGAACTAGGCCGTCTGTCCAAGTTTATGCGTGGCGTGCGGATCGAAGCCATCTACGGTGGTGATTCGATCGACCGTCAGATCCGCTCCCTGAAAAAAGGGGTACATATAGTAGTAGGAACTCCGGGCCGTGTAATGGACCACATGGAGCGCCGCACCCTGAAATTCGACGAAGTACGCATGATGGTACTCGATGAGGCTGATGAAATGCTCGATATGGGCTTCCGTGAGGACATCGAAAGCATCCTGGCCGACATGCCGGAAGATCGCCAGACGATCCTGTTCTCGGCAACCATGTCGAAACCGATCATGTCGATCACCAAGCGCTTTTTGAACGATCCTACATTGATTAAGGTAGTTCGCAACGAGCTGACCAACCAGAATATCGAACAGGTTTATTTCGAGGTAAAGCCACAGGCGAAAGTCGAAGTAATGACGCGCCTGATCGATATGCACCACATTAAGTCCCTGCTGGTTTTCTGTAATACCAAACGCAAGGTGGATGAGATCGTCGAAGACCTGCAACTACGTGGTTATGCATCGGAAGGTATCCATGGTGACCTCCGCCAGCAACAACGCAGCAATGTAATGAGCAAATTCAAGGCGGGCGTTACTACTATCCTTGTTGCGACAGACGTTGCGGCACGCGGTATCGACGTAAGCGGGCTGGATGGCGTGATCAACTACGACATTCCGATGGACGAAGAATATTACGTACACCGTATTGGTCGTACCGGCCGCGCGGGGATGTCCGGTAAGGCATTCTCACTCGTAGCCCGTGACGAAAAATACCGTCTGAAATCCATTGAAGGTTATACGAAAGTAAAAATCGAAAAAGGAGTTATTCCTTCATTCGAAGATATCGTGGGTGTTCGCAAGGCTCGTTTTGTGGAGAATATTTCAAACTCTATCAAAGAAAGCAACGACGAAGAACTGTACAACGATGTACTCGAAATGCTGCACCACAGCGGTTTCTCTACCGAGCAAATCGTAGGCGCTATGGCCAAGCAGATCATGGGCGTTCAGAAAAACGAATACTCCGACAGCAACCTTGCCTGGGAAGAGCGTCGCAGTGACCGCCGTGAAGGTGGTAACGACCGTTTCGGACGCGGCGATCGTCGCGAAGGCAGCCGCTTCGGTGACCGTCGTGAAGGTGGCCGTTTTGGCGACCGCGGCGGAGACCGTTTCGCACGCGGCGAGCGTGGTGACCGTGGCGAAAGAGGTGACCGCGGCGAACGTCGCCAGTCGACTCCTGAGCCAGGTATGACCCGCTTGTTCCTAAGCCTTGGCCGCAAGGACCACATCATGCCGAAAGACATCGTGGGCGCCATTGCCGGCGAAGCTAACATCCCGGGCAAAACCATCGGCGCGATCGACATTTACGACAAATTCACGTTCGTAGACGTACCTGAGCGCGATGCACGCGCGGTATTGCGTGCGATGGATGGCAACACCATCAAAGGCAAGCCGGTGCAGATCGACATTGCAAAATAAATTCTGACAACAATAATTAGTGCGAAAAGGGACTTGTAAAAAGGTCCCTTTTTCGTTTATTTTCAGCCATGCAAAACAACGATCAACTCGAAGTATGGCTCCGCGGGCCGCTTCCCGAAATACCCGATTTACTTCAACCAGTCGCACACGCACTGTTGCAGGCGCGCGAGGAGCTGAGCATATTTGCTCATGTTTTTCCTTCTAAACTCCTGTGGGAAAAACCGGCCAACGTGGCATCGGTAGGCTTTCATTTGCAGCATCTGGCAGGGGTGCTCGACCGCCTGTTCACGTATGCGCGTGAGGAATCGCTAAGCGAAAGTCAAATGGCGTTTTTAAAAAGTGAGGGGCAGGAACCGTTTGAGGATTGCACCTACAATCACTTGTTGGATCAGTTCAGCAGCCAGCTCGAAAGCGCATTGAAGCAGCTCCGCGAAACTAATCCGGACACATTGACCGAAATACGCTATGTGGGCCGCGCGATGGTGCCCTCCACGCATCTGGGATTACTATTCCATGCCGCAGAACATACCCAGCGGCATGTCGGCCAGCTGCTGGTTACGGCCAGGGTATTGATCACCAATCATACTAGTTAATACTATGAAATCGGGGGTTAGGACGGATCGAATGGGTCATTAATCGGCCTCGGGTCGCACATTCAAAAGCTGCTGTAACCAGGTTTGCGGTTCGGCGACTTCCGCATTTAGTTCCGCATGACCAGGCACGGCATGAGCCAGTTGGCCCAGATCCGGCTGCCCGGCATCGATCCAGCACGTATACCAGACATCACTCACCATTTGCACCGAAGCACGCATCCTTTTTTCCACTTGACCGGCAAGCATCCGATGGTACTTTTCAGAAAATTCGCGTGACTGCATTCGGGTAAGGATATTATTGCGAAGCTCGAAACTGTACTTTTTATCGGCTTTGAAACCTTCTGTTAGTTGTTTTTCGAATAACAGTACCGAATCCATAGCCGCATGCGAGTCTGCGACAGCCTTCCAGATGTCGTGCGCAATATCCTTCCGGTAAACCGCCGGGCCGAGCCACATATCATAATCTTCCGCAAACAGTTCGGGCAACCGCGATTCCCAGAAGCCATGAATGCCATCCTGGCCCGTTAGCTGGCCATTGTAGTTGCGCGTGGTGTGCAGCGGCACGTGGGCATCGGCAATGTAATGGCCGATATCTGCGGAAATGCGCAGGATGCGGGACATATTTTTCTCCCGCAATGCGGCTGTGAGCTGCGAAGCGGCCGTTTGAACATACCACGGCACTATGCCGTGTTTGCGCAGACTATCCTCTCCTATTTTCTTAACCGCAGCATGCCAGGACTTTGGCAGTATTGTAAAAGCACTGTCACCGTAAACGTCCAGATCGATAAAATGCCGCTCTGCTTCGCCTACTACGGCATACCGCCGTTTATCGGGATTAACAGCATTCTCGGACAGGTAGTCGATGTACTTTTTGTAGAAACCCTGCATTTCAACCGGCAGCCTGAAAACCGCCAAACGGTTGATCCGCTTGTGCGCCCAGAAGCCCCAATGCCCGTTCGTGCCGTTTGAGGGCACCAAAAACAGAACGAGCAGGCTGAAATTCAATGCATTTTTGAAAAAAAACCGATTTTTTTCAGCTTTTTTCTGCGGTGAAAGGACAAATGGCGCCATACAATATTCGGAAGGTGTTTTAAGTGGTTTTTACACCTATTGAGACGTCATTTGCAAAAAAAGGTAACAAAAACCGGCCTTTTTAAAACTT
>DATMSL010000419.1:0-4237 GCA_035565435.1 Dyadobacter sp.
AACGGGAAACCATCCATGTCATTTCTATATTCATAAGATTCTGGAAAAAGCAAATGGGATGATGGACGAAACGGATTTTCCGGTAGCCGAAATCGCCCGGAAGCTCAGTTATGACCCTTCTAATTTCACCAAATTCTACAAAAAATATGCTGGAATAACGCCCGGTCAATACCGGCAGCGGATGTTAGTCTCCGACTGAAAAATCTGAAAAGTTCACCATAACCGCTCCGGGCGGCCGGTCTACCTTTGGCATTATTAACTAAAAATCAGCAATAATGTCAAGAAACGATCTCAAAGGCAAAGTGGTGTTGATCGCAGCTGGCGGCAAGAACCTCGGAGGTTTGCTCGCCCGCGATTTTGCAAAGAAAGGCGCCAGTAAACTTGCCATTCATTACAACAGCGAAAGCTCCCGTACCGAAGCGGAGGCAACGCTCGCTGCCGTCAGGGCCGAAGGGGCCGATGGCTTCCTTTTCCAGGGCGACCTCACCCAGATTAGTAATATCACCAGGTTTTTCGACGAAACCATAGCACAATTCGGCGGCATCGACATCGCTGTCAATACTGTCGGCAAGGTATTGAAAAAGCCATTCGCCGAGACTACGGAAGCCGAATATGACAGCATGGCCGATATTAACTCCAAAGTAGCGTACTTTTTCATCCGGGAAGCAGGCAGCAAGCTCAATGAAAACGGTAAAATTTGCACGATCGTAACGTCTCTTCTGGCGGCCTACACCGGTTTATATTCTACCTATGCAGGTCAAAAAGCGCCGGTGGAGCATTATACCCGCGCCGCTTCCAAGGAGTTTGGCACCAGAGGCATTTCCGTAACTGCCGTTGCCCCCGGCCCGATGGATACTCCATTTTTTTACGGCCAGGAAAGTGCCGATGCAGTAGCCTATCATAAGTCGGCTTCCGCACTCGGAGGACTGACCAACATCAGCGATATCGCTCCGCTGGTAACGTTTCTGGTGACGGACGGCTGGTGGATTACCGGTCAGACGATCTTCGCCAACGGCGGGTATACGACCCGCTAGCGATTAAAAAAGTGTGGTGGGAGTGATTCCCGTCACACTTTTTTTGTGATTCAACTCCTTCGATTACCCTATCCCCTGCCCGTAATTTTGAAGTGTTAATCAAAGAGGCATTTTCAGGAATTTAATATTCCAGCAAGTGCACCTTTTTAAATGCGATCCGAACACTTCTAGTCATCACCTGATATGGGCAAAATCATTCTGACTATACTATACCTGTTTGTTGGAGTAGCAGGCAATGCACGGAACGACGATCAACCAATAGTCGCCCGGCTTACGCGGTATGAGCTAAAAAACGGCAGCGAGGCCGCATTGAAAATGGCATTGGCCGAAAGTGTTTCGACGGCGATCCAATGGAAGGGAAACATCATGGCCGAAGCGTACCAGGACGAGGACAAACCCACGGTACTCTGGCTGATCGAGCGGTGGAGCAGCGAAAAAGAGCTGGAAAAATTCTCCAAGAGCAAGCAAGGCCGGGCTCTGGAAACGTTGCTACAAACCACGCTCGCGGCGCCGCCGAAAACTTATCGCCTCAGGGACCTCGAACCTTTGAACAAAAAGCAATGGCGGGCAGCCGCGAGCGATACCGACCAGCCGCTTACCGTAATGCTTTTTGTAGACGCGCGGGCCGGAACGCAACAGCAGTTTAAAGACACTTACCACATTGCCATGCCAAAGTTTCGTGGCGAAGCAGGCGTGATAACCTACCAATTATCCGAAATCGAAGGGGATAGCACCCAATTCGTTACCTACGAAAAATTCAGAAGCAAAGAGGCCTTTCAGTACCATCTCAACTTCCCCCCGGTCAAGCCCGTGATCGAGTACCTCGAATCGAACGTAAAGCAGCCGCCATTTCAGAATGGCCTGCATAACCTGGTGGAAATCGCCCCGCTCACGCGCGAGTAGCCCACTTTCCGAGCCCCTATTTTTAACCAAATGTCAAAGCAATGAAAAAGAGAATTCTATTTCTGGGAAGCCTCATGCTTCCGCTCGGCGTAATGCAAGCGAACGCCCAGTCGGGCAGCGCGCACGAGCTCGAAGTGATCAACCAGCTGTCGTCCCATGCGGCAGTATCTTCCATGCCCGTTTCGCAATTATTGAACGCACCAGGTAATGAAGCATTGAAAGCCTTTTTCTTCACACCTGTCAAAAACAAAACCGCATTGAAAGGTAAGAAGATGGCCGTGCTCGCCGCCGATGGTTTCGAAGAAATAGAGCTTCTGGGCCCGGTTTGGTATTTCCGGCAACTGGGCGCGCAGGTGGATATCGTAGCGCCGAAGTTCAATCCAGCCCCGGCACGATACGGCCTCAGTACGCCCGAAATGGCGAAGGATCACATTATGGCCATTCAATATCTGAACCCGGTCGGTTGGGTAAAAGTCGACCGGACGGCCGATCAGATCAAGGTGGACGAGTACGACGCGATATTCATTCCGGGCGGGGCCTGGAACCCGGATAACCTCCGGTATGACAAAGACGTGCTCCGTTACATCAAAGAGTTCAACCAATCGGGCAAACTGATTGCCGCGATCTGCCACGCGCCGGTAGTACTTGCGTCCGCCGATATTCTGAAGGGACGGAAACTGACGGGTTACTGGAACATTCAGACCGACCTGACCAACGCCGGGGGGATCGTGAGCGATGTACCGGTCGTGACCGACGGCAATATCATCACCAGCCGACATCCGATTGATGTAGCGGATTTTTCAAAAGCAGTCGAAAGCTGGCTGACCAAAGAATCGAACGTTACCAAACGTTAAGTGGGACCAATGACTTAAAAATCCCGGCCTGATGATCAGACCGGGATTTTTGTTTCACCGAGTGTCGCGGGCATCGCCGGCCCACCTGCTGAAAACGAAAACGCCGAGGTAATGGAACAATAGCCCCACAGCCCATGCTGGGGTCGACCATAATGGCCAGGGGTACGATTCGCCGGTAAAATACCAAACAAGCCAGATTGCGGGTGTGATCAGCACGAAGGCCAGCAGATGGATCCGGAAACCCTTCCGAGCCTTCTCTTTCGCTGTCGCATCCCAGTTCGTAAGATTAGTCATACAAAAGTGGATGGGGATAGGTGAAGAATACCAAATTTACCCATCAACATCCATGGCGCCCAAGGAGCGAAATCACAGAAAAAGTGTGCGTACGATCACACTATAATGGCTTGAAGGATGCCCAGGCGTTACCCCTTATTCGGCGTACACTTTTTGAATGCCCAGCCTTTTAATCGTCGAATGCAGGGTTGTAGGGGGGATTTGGAGCATTTGCGCAGCTCCGCCAGGCCCGGCCACTTTCCCCTCGCACAATTTCAATACCTGCAAAATATGCTCACGCACAACCTCATCAATCGTTTTGACCCTGTGGCCGACCATGATCGAGTCCAGGATCTGGTCTTCCGCCGACAGAAAAACCTGATCGATCACCGGCCCGGACGTCATCAAAACGCTTCGTTCGACCAGGTTTTCGAGTTCCCGCACATTGCCATGCCAACTGTGGGCCATCATGGTTTTGATCACTTTCCCTGATATACGCAATGCTTTCCGGCCGCTTCGCATCGCGTGCTTTTTCAAAAAGTAGGCCGTCAGCGCACGAATATCCTGCTTCCTTTCCCGCAATGGCGGAATGGTAATCGGAAATACGTTCAATCTGAAAAACAGGTCGCTTCTGAACCTTCCCTGCCGCACTTCCTCCGCAAGATCCTTACTGGTAGCTGCGATAATGCGCACATCGGTTTTAATGACTTCGCTTCCACCAACTCTTTCGACCTCCTTTTCCTGCAAAGCCCTCAGTAACTTGGCTTGAACAGCCAATGGTAACTCCCCGATTTCATCCAGAAACAATGTTCCTTTTTCCGCGAGCTCCCATTTACCGATCCGGCGCTCGGACGCGCCCGTAAAGCTCCCCTTTTCATGGCCGAACAACTCACTTTCGATCAAATCCGGCGGCAAGGCCGCGCAGTTTACGGTTACCATCCATTCATCCTTTCTCAGCGAGTTCTGATGAATCGCTTTGGCCACGAGATCCTTCCCGGTACCGGTTTCTCCCAATACAAGCACAGTGCTTTGTGTAGGAGCTACCTGCGCTACAAGGTCCCGGACCTTCACCATGGTGTTGGTTGAGCCGATGATTTCCGGATGGTATTCGATGCGTTCCATGTTTTCGTGGTGACAATCTCCCAATTTAAAAAAGAAAATCTCGCTAATTAT
>DATMSL010000420.1:0-4091 GCA_035565435.1 Dyadobacter sp.
CTCAAGAGCTGATTGAACATTAAACTCTGAACTTTAAACTCATAAAATAAAAAATGGTCGGAAGCAGTTCCGACCATTTTTTATTTGGTATCTATCAACCTATTGGTGCTGCTCGCGAAGCAGGTCGTTCACTGTTTTCACAGGGTTGAAGGTAATCAAAGGCACCTCTACGAAAAGCGTGTTCCAATCGGCCATAGAGCCATTCCACAAGCCCGGAAGCTCCTGCGCTTTCAGTTCCTTGCCATCTTTGGATTTGCCTGTGATAAAGCCGGTTAGCGGGTCTCGGAATTTTTTCAAGTCGTACAATTCGCCTTTTTTGTTCTTCACCGCGCACACCAGATCTACCGGATTAAAGTGCGTCGAGTTCTTAAAAATACTGTTCTGATCCGCATTATCGACATCCACCTGCGCCGATTCCACAATTTGCAGCGACGACGAACCGTCGGCATTCTCGGCCCAGAAAGGCCCGCCGCCTGGTTCGCCCTGGTTTTTCACCATCCCGCACGCACGCAACGGGCGGTCGAGCTTTCCGACAAAATATGCCTTCTTCTTTTCGTCGCTCCACGATTCAAAACCTGCCGGCGGGATCACACAAAGTTCGTTACGGAAAAAGCCGTCAAGTTCTGTGAGCAATGCAGCGTCCGCATTTCCTGCCAGTTTATCGAGGTAAGCAAAAATCCTTTTCTGATATCTTAAAACGATTCCCGCCAGCGCCTTTTTGTAAGTAATTGTCTCACCCTTAATGCGATCAGGAACAACATTATCGATGTTTTTGATGAAAATAATGTCGGCATCGAGCTGCCCGAGGTTTTCGAGCAATGCCCCGTGGCCAGCAGGACGGAACAATAACGAGTCGTCTTTTTCCCGGAAAGGCGTGTTATCGAGGTTCACCGCGATAGTGTCCGTCGAGCTTTTTTGTTCTGAGAAAGAAACAATGTAACGAACGCCATATTGCGTTTGGTAACTCGGAATCGCTTCCACCACGAGCTTTTCAAACTTGTCGCGGTGTTCGGGCGAAACCGTGAAGTGTATCTGCACGTTGCTGCCCGCATTCGCATATTTCGCGCCCTCAACCAAATGCTCTTCCAGCGGCGTGCGCGAGCGTTCGGTGTAATTATGGAATTTCAAAAGGCCTTTCGGCAGCTCTCCGTAGCCTAACCCCTTGGCGGTAAGGAAGTAGGAAGCAATCGTCTTTTCATCGGCAGACTCGATTTCGTAGCCATCCGCGGCTAGGGAAGTTTTCAAGTCTTCATAGAACGCGAAATCTTTCAGCTTTGCGAAGAATTCGTCCACCGATTTGTCCTTCTTATCCTCCTGCAAAAAGCCGAAAAGCGATTTGAACATCCGCGTAGCCGCACCCGAAGCCGGTACAAATTTTAAAAGTGCAATTTCACCATCGGCGGCACTTTTATCGAACTCACTGATTACCTGCGCGATCTCTTCGTCCGTAAGCCTGATAATACCGTCGCCCACCGTGGCGGCCTTCGACAATTGCAAAAATGGAAAGCCCTTTTCAAAATAGCGGACTTGCTCTTCCACCACCCTTAAATCGCTTCCTCTTTCCTTTATCTGTTGAATATCGTTTTCAATAAACATAATGTATGGTTTTAATCAGTGAAGTTTAGGGTAAGATTTATTACAAAAAAGCTTGGAATTTCAACAACTTCATCAATTTTCCCTGCATTTATTTCAGCACCCGTAACTTGGCGAAGCTGAGCAGCAGCGTTTTTTCACCCACCAGGTCAAACTTGACCGTCGCTTTTCTATCGGTACCATTGACATCCATTTTGGTCACCACCCCGAAACCGAATTTCAAATGCTCCACCTTGTCGCCCTCGGCCAGGTCGAAAGTGTCGGTCGGCACGAAATCGGCTGATGGTACGTGACTCGTGGCAGCTGTTGCAACCGGCCGTGCCTCGGTTTTTCGTTGAACCAAGTTACGTGCGAAAGTCGTTACAGGGGGTGTAGTATCGCGTTCCAGGGCACTCTGCACCATTCTATTAACATTCAAATACTTCTGATCGACCTCCAGCAAGAACCGGCTCGGTTCGCACATTTTCAGGCGGCCCCATTGGTAACGGCTCTCGGCATAGGAGAATGACAATTTCTTTTCCGCGCGCGTGATCGCCACATAGAAAAGCCTCCTTTCTTCCTCCAAATCCTGCCTGCTTTCGAGCATCATCTGGCTCGGAAAAAGGTCTTCTTCGAGCCCCACAATGAATACATTCCTGAATTCCAAACCTTTGGCGGAGTGAATCGTCATCATAGTCACGCGGTCGTGGTCGTTGTTATCATCCGGCTCATCTGCATTCGTCAAAAGCGATACCGATTGAAGGAACGCGCTCAGCGACTTGTCCTCTGTTTCGTCGCTATCGACAAATTCCTTGATACCGTTCAACAATTCCTGCACGTTTTCGTAGCGCGAAAGGCCTTCCACGGTCTTGTCTTCATACAATTCACGCAGAATGCCGGAGGCTTTGGCAATATGGGATGAAATTTCATAGGCGTCCTTGCCTTCTTCGACCAGAATTTTAAAGCTCTTGATCAGCGTCGCAAACCCTTCGATAGGCGCAATCGAGCGCCCGGAGCCGTATTGGTTAATGTTAGCCACCACATCCCAGATCGCCACATTGTTTTCCGAAGCAGTCACCGCGATCTTGGCTACGGTTGTATCCCCAATCCCTCTTTTGGGTAAATTAATGATCCGCTTGAAAGCTTCTTCGTCCCGCTGGTTCACTGTAAACCGCAGGTATGCGAGCAAATCCTTGATTTCTTTCCTTTGGTAGAATGACTGACCGCCGACAATACGGTACTTAATGCCCAGTTTCCGGAGCGCTTCTTCAAACGAGCGGGACTGCGCATTGGTGCGGTACAAAATCGCAAAGTTCTCATTCCGAAGCGATTTCTGCATTTTCTCTTCAAAAATCGCCGTCGCAACCAACCGGCCTTCCTCATTATCCGAGCCCGCTTTGATCACGTCGATCAGCGAACCTTCTTCATTGGAAGTAAAAGTATGTTTTTCGAGCTGCGACTTATTCCGGGCGATCACCGAGTTGGCCGCATTCACGATCGTGCTTGTGGAGCGGTAGTTCTGTTCCAGCTTGATCACGCGTACATCCGGGAAGTCCTTTTCAAAATTGAGGATGTTCTCGATGTTCGCGCCACGAAATGCGTAAATACTCTGCGCATCGTCACCCACGACTACAATATTCCGGTGCACCGCCGACAACTTCCTGGTAATGAGGTACTGGGAAACGTTCGTATCCTGAAACTCATCCACCATCACATGCTGGAACTTGTGTTGGTACTTATATAGTACGTCGGGAAAATCGCGGAAAAGGACGTTGGTATTGAAAAGCAGGTCGTCGAAATCCATCGCATTAGCCTGGAAACAGCGCGTTGCGTACGTTTTGTACAGTCGGCCGATCTCCTTCATTTTTGCCGCTTCGTCGTCGGCCTGGATCACTGCATTATTAATGTAATCGTCCGCCGAAATGAGCCGGTTTTTCGCTCCGGAGATCCGGTTGAAAACCACGTTGGCCTTGTAAACCTTATCGTCGAGGTTATATTCTTTAATGATACTTCTTAATAATGACTTCGAATCGTCGGTATCATAAATAGAGAAATCGCTGGTATAGCCCAGGTAGCGGGCCTCGATCCGCAGTATTTTGGCAAAAACGGAGTGGAAAGTACCCATCCAGATGTTCCGTGCCTCGGTACCGACCGCGCCTTCGATCCGGCTGCGCATTTCGCCGGATGCTTTATTCGTAAATGTCAGGGACAAAATGCGGAATGGGTCGACACCTGTTTCGATCAGCCGCGCAATGCGGTAGGTCAGTACCCTGGTTTTCCCTGAACCCGCGCCCGCAATGATCATCAAAGGGCCATTTCCGTGCAGCACAGCCTCCCGTTGGGGCTCATTCAAGGTCGAGAGATAATCGTTGTGGTTCAAAGTTGTATGCTTTTCCAATTACTTATAATATATAGCAAAAGCCAAAGTTAGGAAAAACCGTCAAAAGCATCCTGAATCTCCGGGCTTGTAAGAGAGGCCCTTTCTAAATATTATTCCACGAACAGAACATAAGGTGTGC
>DATMSL010000421.1:0-4698 GCA_035565435.1 Dyadobacter sp.
TCAGATTACCTAACTGTTTCACTCCATTACTTAATCAATCATGAAGAAAGTCTTTACATTAGGCTTCTTATGGCTCTTGCTGTTCCTCGCCGGAGCAGGTTTTGCACAAGACCTGAGCATCAAAGGCAAAGTGCAATCGGCCGACGGGTACCTTCCCGGTGCCAGCATCCTCATCAAGGGCACGAGCCGTGGCAGCACCACGGACACAAACGGCGACTTCACCCTCAGTGCGCCGGCCAATGCAACTCTCGTTATTTCGTTTATCGGCTACAAAACGATGGAAATCCCGGTGGGTACGAAAACCGTCTTCGACATTATGCTCGAAAACGATGCGACGCAGTTCAACGAGATCGTCGTGACGGCACTCGGTATCGCCCGCGAGAAGAAGGCGTTGGGCTATGCTGTGCAGGAAGTAAGCGGCAAAACCCTCACGCAGGCACGCGAGACCAACCTCGTCAACTCACTTTCGGGCCGCCTGGCGGGTGTGCAGGTAACCAATTCCAATGGCGCACCGGGCTCCTCGTCGCGGATGATCATTCGCGGGGCAAGTTCGATCGGCAGCAACAACCAGCCGCTGTTTGTAGTGGACGGCGTGCCGGTGGACAACAGCAACTTCGGCTCCGGGACGGGTATTGACTACGGGAATGCAGCAGCGTCGATCAACCCCGATGATGTAGAGTCAATCAACGTATTGAAAGGACCCAGCGCAGCGGCATTGTACGGTTCCAGAGGTGCCAATGGTGTGGTTTTAATCACGACGAAAAGCGGTAAGGGCACAAAGGGAATTGGGGTTTCCTTTAATTCCAACACGGCATTCGAATCGCCGTTCCGTCTTCCGAAATGGCAGAATGAATACGGCCAGGGCGCAAAAGGACTGTTTTCATACGTGGATGGAACTGGCGCAGGCGTCAACGATGGGGTAGATGAAAGCTGGGGACCGAAACTCGATGGCCGGCTGCTCCCGCAGTTCGATTCACCGATCGCCGCCGACGGTACGCGCACGCCAACACCGTGGGTAGCGCATCCCGATAACGTCGATAAATTCTTCGAAACGGGCCGCACGCTCACCAACAACGTAGCCATTACCGGCGCGAACGACAAAGGAGATTTCCGCCTTTCGTTCACTGATCTGGACCAGACGGGTATTTTGCCTAATACCAATTACAAGAGAAGAACGGTTTCATTAAATGCCGGCTGGAACCTCACCAAAAAGCTGAGCATCCGCGCTACGGGCAATTATGTCAACGACGGCAGCGATAACCGGAACAATTTCGGACTGTACTTCATCTGGTTTGGCCGCCAGGTTGATATGGATAAATTGAAGGATTATCACAAGCCGGGCAGCATTTACCAATACAACTGGAACGACAACTACTGGACCAACCCGTATTACCTGCTCAACGAAAGCACCCGCGCAAACGAACGCGACCGGCTGTACGGCAATATGTCGGCAACCTACAAGTTTACCGACTGGCTAAGCCTCACCGCCCGCACCGGAACCGACTTTTACGAAGACCGCCGGAAGACCAAAAGTGCCGCACGCCAAGCCAAAATCGGAGCATCGGCACTGTATGATGCTTATAATGAGGAGCAAATCTTCGTCCGCGAGTCCAATTCGGATTTCCTTTTGAATGCGACGCACAAGTTCGGCGAGTTTGATATCACGGCTAATATCGGCGGTAATCACCGCACCAACTACGCGCAGCGCAACTATATGGGCGCCACCGAGCTCGCGATCCCACGCGTGTACAACATGGGTAACTCGCGCCAGCGCCCGGTTACGGAAAACAGCTTTATCCGGAAAAGTGTGAACAGCCTTTACGCCTCAGCGAACCTCGGTTTCCGCAACTACCTGTTCGTGGACCTCACTGCCCGCAACGACTGGTCGAGCTCGCTGCCGAGCGACAACCGCTCCTACTTCTACCCTTCTGCGGCTGTGAGCGCGATTATTACGGATATTTTTGATGTAAAATCACCGATCTTGTCATTCGCCAAGCTCCGTGCAGGCTGGGCGCGTGTCGGTAACGATACTGATCCTTACCGCCTTGCAAGTACTTACAAATACGAAAACCCATGGGGCAGCACACCGAGCCTTTCGGAAAACAATGCATTGCTGAATGCCAACCTGAAACCGGAGCTTACCTCTTCCTATGAGATCGGAACGGACATTCGCCTCTGGCAAAACCGCATTGGATTAGACATTACCTATTACAAAAAGGTCTCTTCCAACCAAATCCTCGATGTGAACATTTCCAATGCAACGGGTTATTTATCAAAGCTGCTGAATGCCGGCAAAATCGAGAACCAGGGTGTTGAAATCCAGCTAACCGCTTCGCCCATTAAAACCGACGCATTTGAATGGCAGGTGGGTTTGAACTGGGCGCGGAATAAGAACAAAGTAGTTTCACTCGCTAATAATCTAACCACTTATCAGCTGAATACCAGCTATAATGCCCTTACACAGACAACCTCTACCAACAGCTTCCGTGGCCTCTCGGTGGAAGCGCGCGTAGGCCAGCCTTACGGTACTTTCTTCGGAAAGGGCTTCCTGCGTGCGCCGGATGGTCAGATCGTTTACGATGCACAGGGTTATCCGATGCTCGAATCGGCCAGCCGCGTGCTGGGCAATTTCACACCCGACTGGATTGGCGGCTTCTCGAACACATTCCGTTACAAAAACCTGTCATTGAGCACATTGATCGATGTGAAACATGGCGGCGATATCTTCTCGCAATCCATCAACATCGGTCGTTACACAGGGGTGCTGGCAGAAACTACCCTGGGACGTGAAGACGGCATTATCGGGCAGGGTGTGGTGAATAAAGGTACCGCGGCAGCGCCTGAATATGTGCCGAATGAAAAGCGCATCAGCTCCGAAGAGTACCACCACAAATATTATCTGCTGACCAACAACGAAAATACCATTTTCGACGCCAGCTATGTAAAGCTCCGCGAGGTGAAACTTACCTATATGCTTTCGGGCCAGGTGTTCAAGAAACTGCCGTTCCGCGACATCGCGATTTCGATCGTAGGCCGTAACCTCGCGCTCCTGAAAAGCAACCTGCCGCATATCGACCCCGAAACGAGCTACTACAACGACGGTAACCTGCAAGGCATCGAAAACGGCCAGATCCCGACTACCCGTACGGTTGGTTTCAACATCAGCTTCAACCTGTAAGCCATTATCCTAACTGATTACAAGCATGAAAAGCATCATACGTTCATTCAAATCCAAAACTTTGCTCGCCGCATCCATTGTTTGCCTTTCGGCATGCACGGGTGATTTCGACGAAGTCAATACCAACAACAACAGCGCTGCTACCGGCACGGCAGACCTTTTCCTGCCACACGGCATCCAGAGCGCGGTGGATCTTTACTGGGGCGGTTCTATCGGCCAGGACATCGGTGACGGTTTCTCGCAGCATTGGGCGCGTATTCAATACACTGATATTGACCAGTATACCGTTTCCGCGGATGTTTACACGACCGGCTGGCAGACACTCTACATTGAATCTCTGGCTGATTTTCAGCGCATCATGAAGATTTCGGAAGAATCGGGCAATAGCAATTACAAGGCCGTGGCGATGATCATGCGCTCGTGGGCATTCCTGCTGCTGACCGATATTTACGGCGATATTCCTTACACCGACGCATTGCAGGGTCTGGAAGATAAACTTTTGCCCAAATACGATGCGCAAAAAAACGTGTATGCCGGCATTGTCGCCGAGCTGAAGACAGCCAACGACCTCATCGACGTCAACGACAAGAACAAGGCGATTACGGGAGATATTCTCTTCAACGGCAACCTTACCAAATGGAAGAAATTCGCCAACTCGCTAAGCCTCCGCGTGCTTGCCCGTATGATCGACAAGGCCGACGCACCCATCGACGTCAAATCGGAGATCACGCGCATTCTCAGTGACGCGACAAAATACCCCGTAATGGAGTCGGTGGCCGACAATATCCAGCTCAACTACCTCGACGCGACGAATAACAACAATCCTGTGAACCAGAACCGCAAAACCCGCGACGACCACCGTGTGAGCGCAACGCTGGTTACCAAGCTGGCGGCACTTAACGACGGCCGCCTGGCCGTTTATGCCAACAAACCTGCGGATGGAGGCGATTACAAGGGTGTTCCAAACGGGCTGTCATCGTCCGACGCGAATGCATTGGGCCTATCCAAGACCTCGAAAGTAGGTGATTACTTCGTAGCGGCGACTGCACCAGGTGTGATCATGAGCTATGCCGAACTGTTATTCCTGAAAGCAGAATTTGCCTATAAAGGCATTGCAGCAGCAGGTACCGCTTCTAAAAACTACACGGACGGCATTACCACGTCATTTGCACAATACAAACTGACCGTCCCGGAAGCCTACCTCACGGCCAATGCATTGAAAACGGGGGCAGAAGCATTCACCCAGATCATGGAGCAGAAATGGATCGCGCTATTTGGTCAGGGTGTAGAAGCCTGGACCGAATACCGCCGGACTGGCATCCCTACCCTTTCCCCTCCTGTTTTGAATACCAATGGCAACGTCATTCCAACGCGGCTGTCTTACCCTGGTTCGGAGGAATCACTGAACTATGAAAATTTCTCAGCGGCCCTTACTGCCCAGGGAGGCAAGAATGACATGAAAATGAAGCTGTGGTTTGCAAAATAATGCATACCCAGCCGTGTTAAAAGTAAACCGGGTC
>DATMSL010000422.1:0-5517 GCA_035565435.1 Dyadobacter sp.
AACGACGAAGCCCAAGAAGTGCTGAAAATCATTAACGAAGAGTTCGGTAAAGTTGATGGCGAATGGCACTAAAACACATCGCAATAGACACAAACATCGCGATTGAAATACTTAATGGTAACGAAGCAACGCTGCAAATGCTATCTGGATTTGATGTAATTGCATTACCGGTTACAGTGTGTGGCGAGTTGATGTTCGGAGCGAAAAATTCGCGCAAAGCTGAAAGTAATCTCGACTATTATCGTGCATTTATCAGCAGTTGCGAAATACTTGACGCCAAATTGCCAACGGCATGGGAATACGCCAATATCAAACTAAGTCTTAAACAGACCGGACGCCCGATTCCGGAAAATGATATTTGGATTGCGGCAATTTGTCAATCATATGACATTCCTTTGGTCAGCCGCGATGGCCATTTCTCGTATATTCAGTCTCTTCACTTTTTTAGCTTATGAAAAACTTCTCCATCATTGCCGCAATCGTCTTCGTACTGCCGGCCTGCCAACCCAAAGAAGCCCGGCAGGAAACACCGACGACCGCAACCTCAGACAACGAAAGCCTCGTTAAACAATACTTCGAGCATTTCAACAAGCACGATTGGCGGCAAATGGCCGCGATGTATTCCGACACGGCCGACTTCAAAGACCCGTCCCTCGGCGAAGGCATCGTTCCCCAAACCCATGAGCAGATCATCAAAAAATACGGCGAGTTGCAGCAAATGATCCCGGACGTGCGCGATAGTGTTATCACAATCTATCCCTCGGGGGACAAACACATAATCGTCGAATTCGTTTCGACTGGCACAGCACCCGATAAATCGAAATTTGCGCTGCCTATTTGCACCATCTTCACGATCGAAAAGGGAAAAATCAGCCAGGATTTCACCTATTATGATAATTTCAGTGAATAAACAGGCAGATCCCATGAAAGTACTACCAATTACGACCGAAGGGCAGTTCGACGAACTGCTTGAATGGGTCGATAGACAATTCGACGATCCGCCTTGCATTAAAACTGGTACAGGAGCCCATCTTCAAGTAGCGCTGGAATTGATCAAAGCCTATGAGGACATTCATTACCCGATTGATAACTCTGATCATTAAAACTCCCTTTCCTGATAAGCCAGCCCCTTCCCTTTCTCGCAATAATCTTTCAGACTGAGCAAAAACATGGCCCAATTGTAGTTGCACCATTGGTAAAATTCGGTCAGCTCCCGCCAGTTGAAATGCTTTAACACGACGGCCGTAACGCCGTTTTTCCTTTCAAAGAGCTCGAATGACACTCTCGTACCGATCCATTCCGGATCGGAATGGGTACAGAGCCATTCGATGCGCTTGTTTTCTGTGAGTTCTACAATCTGCATTAAAACGCGGTCGTCGTCGCCGAAACCGAAGTCGGAAATAGCGCCGACTTCATTTTGAACCGTCAGGTCGGTGGTCCAGATGTTGCCCAGGCCTTCCTGCGTTGTTAGTGCCTCGTATATTTTTGAAATGGGAGCTTTGAGGTAATTGATGTGCTCGATCTTTTCCATGGTATCGCTATTGAGTTGTTAGTAACCGCAAAGCTAGCCAGGGTAAATAACCGGGAGGTTGGGGAAATGAGACATTTGAGGGGCGGTTCACGCCAAAATCTGCATTTGCCCGGATGTTACATGCCTGACGGCATTTGTCACTTAGTTTGCAATGCCCGATTTCTACCAATGTTACGTCGCTGACGCGACCCGTCACAACCAAGTGCCGGCAGGCACGTAATGTTGGTAGAAAGTCAGGCACATACCCATCGCAAAATCCCGTTGGGATGCAACAACGAAGCAATCGCCGTTGCAACTTACCCGACCTTTGCACCGCCTCGCAAATACTCCGCCGTCAGCGACTCCTTCGATGTCAGTAAATCGGCCGGAGTGCCTTCGAACAATATCTGGCCGCCCTTGTGACCGCCCTCGGGGCCAAGGTCGATGATCCAGTCGGCGTGTTTCATGACTTCCGTATTATGCTCGATAACAATCACAGAATTACCCTGATCGACCAGATGGTCGATAATTTCAAGCAAATGGCCGGTGTCCGACATGTGCAGGCCGGTGGTAGGCTCGTCCATCACGTAAATAATGCCGTTCTTGTGCAGCTCGCCCGCCAGTTTGATACGCTGGCACTCACCGCCCGATAATGTGCTCAGCGGCTGCCCCAGCGTGAGGTAATTGAGCCCTACCTGGTTCATAGCGGTTAGTTTGTGGACCACTTCTTTGGTCTTGAAAAACGCCAACGCTTCTTCCACCGGCATATCCAGCACATCGGTGATCGACTTGCCATTGACCTTATATTCCAGTACCTCCGGCTTAAAACGCTTACCTTCGCAGGTTTCGCAAACCGTTTTCACAGGTTCCAGAAATGCGAGGTCAGTAAATATGAAGCCGAGCCCCTGGCATTCAGGACAAGCACCATCCGAGTTAAAACTGAACAGTGATGCACTTACTTTATTGGTCTTGCCAAACAGCTTGCGAATGTCGTCCATAATGCCGGTATAGGTCGCAGGATTGGAACGAATGGAAGTACCCACCGCCGACTGGTCGATCACGATCGCTTCCGGATGCTGGGAGAGGAATACCCCGTTGATAAGCGAGCTCTTTCCCGAGCCCGCCACGCCCGTCACAACCGTAAAAACGCCCGTAGGAATGTCGACAGATACATTTTTAAGGTTATGCCGTTTGGCATTCTTTACTTTCAATGCACCGGTAGGCTGGCGGAATGTGGATTTGACCTTCAAATTCCGTTTGATGAACTTTCCGGTAAGCGTCGGCGCTTGGAGGAGGCCTTTATAGTCGCCCGAATAGACGATCTCACCACCGCCGCTACCGGCTTTCGGACCTACATCTACAATATAATCGGCGACCCGAATCACGTCCGGATCGTGCTCTACAACCAGGATCGTATTGCCCTTATCACGTAGTTTTTGAAGTAATTCATTCAGCCTGTGTACATCGCGCGGGTGCAGGCCAATGCTGGGTTCGTCGAAAATATAGGTTATATCAATGAGGCTGCTGTTGAGATGCTTCACCATTTTGATACGCTGCGATTCGCCGCCGGACAAGGTGCCGGTTTCGCGGTCGAGGCTCAGGTAACCCAGGCCAATATCCACCAAATGCTCCAACCGCTCGGTCAGGGTGTCGATCATCGGTTTGGAAACCGGGTCATGAATTTCGCGGATGATTTTGACCAGCTCCGAAACCTCCATCGCCGACATTTCGGCGATATTCAGGCCATTAATGCGGCTCGCGAGCGCCTTCTCGTTCAGGCGGGCACCCTTGCACGCGGGGCAATCGCCCATTTTCAGGAACCGCTCCACTTTTTTGACCGTCTTCTCCGAAATCTCGCTGCTGTCTTTCTGAATGTACAGACGGTTGAATTTGTCTACCAAACCTTCGTACTTCGTATCGAAAGTCATACCATTATAGTTGGATTCGTAGGTCCCCTTTCCGTACAGCAGCTTATGCATTTCCTCGTCGGAATAATCTTCCAGCTTCTTGTCATTATCGAGCATGCCCGAAAATGTGTAGGCTTTCCAATACCAGGTGCCTACCGCGAAAACCGGAAAGAGAATCGCGCCCTCATTGAGCGATTTGGAGGTATCGAGAAATTTTTCAAGGTCTATTTCAACCTTTTTACCTAAACCATTGCACACCGGGCACATCCCGGCTGGGTCGTTGAAGGAGAATGCATTGGAAAAACCGGCATGCGGCTGCCCGAGCCGTGAGAATAGCAAGCGCATGACTGCTGAAATGTCGGTAATGGTGCCCATGGTAGAGCGTGAATTGCCGCCAAGCCGTTTCTGGTCGATGACAATGGAGGTGGAAAGGTTTTCGATGGCGTCGGCTTCCGGCTGGCTGATGCGCGGCAGCCTATTGCGGATAAACATGCTGAAAGTCTCGTTCAGCTGGCGCTGCGCCTCGGCGCCTATGGTGTCAAAAACAATGGAGGATTTTCCCGAACCGGAAACTCCGGTAAAAATGGTGATTTTGCGCTTGGGAATGTCCAGTGAAACATTTTTGAGATTGTTTTCCCGAGCACCGCGAATGCGGATGTACTCCTGATGGCTCATGGCGTTGAGGTTTGATGAAATGTAATGAGTGAATGAGTGAATGAGTGAATGAGTGAATTTTGAATGATTGAATGACTGAATGATTGAATGAGTGAATAAATGGTTCTAGTAGCAATCTTCGGTCGGTGAATTTCTATTGAATATTAGTTCTATCAAAATTCACCCATTAAAATTATTCACACATTCACTCATTCAATCATTCAGTCATTCAGTCATTCACTCATTCAATCATTCAAAATTCAGGACGTGCCCGCTGCCGAAAAAATCCACTGCACCGCGTAACGATCTGTGAGTGTGGCCCATTGGCCTTGGAGGATACCAGCGGAAAGTGGTGCGGTCACTTCGCCGTTGCGCGCAAGTTTCCTGAACACCGATTGCAGCTGCTCGGGTGCCGTAATGCTGATCCACAGCGAAATACTGTTACCCGAAGCTACCCCTTCCTCACCGCCCAGGTCGGAAGCAAAGAGCCGGACATGTTCCGACACCAGGCTCGCATGCAACACCAGCTGCCTGATTTCCTGAGGGAACTGTTTTCCGCCGGGCGTGTCACCCAGGTACGTGAAATGCAGATCGCCTCCGAAACACGACTGGTAGAAACGCATCGCTTCTTTGCAATTGCCGTTGAAGGTAAGGAAGGGGTATATTGCCATTTTATATTTTATTGATTATAAGCACGTTCCAGTTCTGCAATATTGAGCTTTTCATGCCCATCACTGCCTGGAACATCTGTCCTGCGCGTTTCGGGTCGCCATTGGACAGCCGTTCGGTGAGCATCTCCGGCACGATCTGCCACGACAACCCGAATTTGTCTTTCAGCCAGCCGCATTGGCTTTCCTGGCCGCCATCGGCGGTGAGCGTATCCCAGTAATGGTCGATTTCTTGCTGGTCTTTGCAGGAAACAAAAAAGGAAACAGCCTCTGTGAACTTGAACATCGGCCCGGCGTCGAACAGATGTAACGTCAGTCCGTTGATCTCGATGACGCCCATCATCACCTGGTCAGCCGGCATATGGCTGCCTTCGCCCCATTTTTTCAGTTGTTTGATCCGTGAATTCGGGAAAAGGCTGGTGTACAGGTTCATCGCTTCCTCTGCCTGGCCATTGTACCAGAGAAATGGGGTAATGCCTTGTGTGGTTGATAATTCGCTCATTGTTTGGATTGTTGAAGGTGAATGGTTTGGATAAAAATGGTTTTTAGTTTGCTGATGATTGACATTACAAATTTGGCGGGTTATCTGAAAATAAAAGGGGTGTAAAAGCGCCTAACCAAAGGGGTAAAAATGCCAACTGAATATTTTTCTATATTTACGTCTTCTAAATCCAAAATCGTCATGAAACATATCTCGGTATATGTCCCCCAGTGCTCCTACATCGAAGCGGTTTCTCCTGCTTACCGGCTTTTCAACACCGCCAACGACTTCCTGAGG
>DATMSL010000423.1:0-3940 GCA_035565435.1 Dyadobacter sp.
GACCAATGAATGTAGATCAATTGAAAAGCTACCGCGAGGAAATCCGCCGGCATTTGACCAATGAATTGCTTCCTTTCTGGGAAAACCGCGCTGTGGACAAGGAGAACGGCGGTTTCATTACCCATTTCGACAATGCAGGCAACGATTCGGGTGAGGACGAAAAGTCGCTGATCGCACAAACGCGAACGGTTTATACTTTCTCCTCCGCACACCGTGCGGGTTATGGTGAAGGCCGCTATGCCGAAATCGCACGACACGGGGTGGATTTCCTGATCGACAAAATGTGGGACAATGAATATGGCGGGTTTTACTGGCTGATGGACCGCAAAGGCAATGTAAAAATCGACGAAAAGATCGTCTACGGGCACAGCTTCGCAATTTACAGTCTGGCGGAATACACCTTGGCCACCGGCGATCCGCGAGGACTCGAATATGCTGAAAAGGTTTTCGATTTATTACAAAAACACGGCGCAGACACCTATTACGGCGGTTATTTCGAAATGTTCCACCGCAACTGGGACCTCAAAGGCCCCGGCGCTGCGGGAGGCGACCGCAAGACACTTGATGCGCATATGCACCTCATGGAGGCATTCACTACCTTATATGAAGCGTCCGGAAAGCAGGTTCACCGCCGCAAGCTCGTTGAAATCATCCGTTTGCTGATCAACAAAATCATGCACCCGCAGTACAGAACGGGCATTCCCCAGTTCTGGGAAGACTGGACTGTGGCGCCGCAGATCAAATTCGACATTATCTGGGGCTGGGACCGCTTCACCGAGGACGGTGTGAAGAGCGCTGCCGAGGACAATACCAGCTACGGCCACAATGTGGAGTTTGCATGGCTGCTCATGCACGCGCTCGACATCGCAGGCATTCCATATGACGAATACCACGATCAATTGAAGGCATCTTACAACCACGCCGTCGAGTACGGCATCGACTGGGAGTTCGGGGGCGTGTACGTGGAAGGCTCGCACGCAGGCGAGGTATACGACCGCGAAAAGGAATTCTGGCAGCAGGCCGAGGTCATTATCGGGATGCTGGATGCATACCGGGTTTACGGCGACGAAAAGTATTTGAAAGCTTATGACGCCACCCATCGGTTTGTTTTTGATAAAATGATCCACCATTCTGTTGGCGAATGGCTGCCGCTGCTGACACGCCAGGGCGAGCCGATCTGGAAGCATATGAGCCATTCGTGGAAGGTGAACTACCACTCCGTACGCTCGATGGTGCAGGGTATTGTCCGCCTGAACAAGCTGATTGGAAGCAATTAGCCACGCTTTTGGGACGTTCCGTGTAAATTTTTGCTCAGTGATTCATGCCCGATGTGCGCCGGGAGCCGGTTTTCGCATTGGAATGGTTCTTTAAAATAATGATGTACAAAGCGCTTGAAAAAGCGCCATTATCAAACCAAAAACCACACAAATCATGAGCTCATTCACACAACAAGTAAAAGGTAACTGGAACGAACTCAAAGGAAAGTTCAAGCAACAATACGCTGACTTGACCGACGACGACCTGCTTTATGAAGAAGGAAAAGAAGATGAACTTCTTGGAAAAATTCAGAAGAAGATCGGCAAAACCAGAGAAGAAGTAGAACGTGAAGTGGACAGCTGGTCGCGCTAGATCCTGATACAGGTCGATATAAGCCCCGAAATCATTGGTTTCGGGGCTTTTTTGTAGTAACCCGCCGCAGGGCCGCGCTTTTAACAGTATATTTCCCGCATCGAATCCTAAATCCTTTTTCTAAAATGAATCCAAATGAAATCCCCGTCGGCATTGTTGGTCTTGGTTTAATGGGTTGCAGCATTGTGACCTGCCTGCTGATCGCCGGTCACCCGGTGGCGGCCGTAGCGCCTATTCCCACGGACCTCGATCATGCCGAACGCCGAATCCGCGAACATTTGCAAAACGCCTGGCAAAACGGGATCATCGACAACGAACCGGAGTATTATTTGCGTAAACTGATCATTACCGAAGACTATTCAGTACTCTATCCCTGCAAGCTCGTTAATGAATGTACGATCGAAAACATCGACATAAAAAATGCGGTATATCAGAAGATCGAAAAAGAGATTTCGCCGGACGCGCTGCTTACCAGTAACACCTCGGCCATTCCGATCAGTCAGCTTCAAAAACTGACGCTGCACCCGTCGCGGTTCCTGGGCCTGCACTGGACCGAGCCCGCGCACACGACCCGCTTCCTGGAAATCATTTGCGGCGACGATACCGACATTCAAAACGGCGAATACCTGTACGAACTATCGCATTTGTGGGGCAAGGAGCCTATTCTGGTACGGAAGGACATTGCGGGCTTCATCACCAACCGCCTCATGTACGCCATGTACCGCGAGGCGATCAGCCTCGTCGAGAATGGTTACGCTACTATTGAGGACGTCGACCGCTCCTGCCGCAACAATGCCGGGTATTTTATGACGCTCGTCGGGGTGTTCCGCTGGATGGATCTGACCGGCGTGCCGGCCTACCATACCGTGATGAAAAACCTCCTTCCTACCCTCAATAACAGCACCGAGGTCCCCGAACTGATCGACAAAGTCGTGCGCGAAGGCGGCAAAGGCGTACTCAATTCACATGGTTTTTATGAATACGAACCAGGCGAAGCCGAGATTTGGGAAGAAACCTTTAAGGAATTTACCTATGATATTCGAGAGCTGGCTTTGAAATATCCGGGAGATATTGTGAAGCGGCGGCTGGCTGAAAAGCGGGAGGGTAAGAATGATGGGGATAAGGAGGCCTAGAATCAGCTCCATCCCATTTCTTTGCGGAATTGATCATAGGTAATGGTATAACACAGAAAAATCAACCTACATGCTAATCCATCTTTCCATCTTTCAAAAACACCGTCGTCCCGGAAATCCCATCGGTATCCTTCAAATAGAAAAACGCATACTTATACCCTTCTTTTGGAATAGTCTGAACGATCGTCTGCGTATCCTCATGGATCGTCGCCGGAACGTGGCTCCATACGCGATGTTCGTTGTCCGAGGTCAGGTCGTTGGTGTAGTAGAACTCGGCAGAAGCCACCTGTTTGCCTGCAATGGGTTTCAGAATCAGCATTAGTTGGTTATTTTCTCTTGTGATGATATTCGCTGTCACAAATGGCTGAGGGTTACCGTTCAATGCACCGTCGAAAAAAGTGCGGATCTCGACGGGCGCCCAGCCATCTTTGTGGCTGTGCGGCATATCGGGGATGATGCATATTTGCTTGTTATTGCTCAGGTCGTAGGTTTTAATGTAAGGCTCCACATTGTAGTGCTTGTCCTTGTTTCCATTGATAAAAAACATAAATGGTTTGGCATAAGGCAAGTAGCCCGACGGGTCGAAGAACTTCATCCAACGTGCCTTCGCCCGAGGCGACAATGCATTCAGATTTTGTTTAAAGACATCCGATTCATCATAGAAACCACACCCATAAACCGGTGCCGCGGCGATGAAGCGGTTATCCAGACTCGCTACGAGGCAGGTAAGATAACCTCCCCAGCTAATGCCGGTCACACCCGTACGCAGTGGATCGATTTCAGGAAAGCTCAGCAGCAATGAATGCGCCAGAATGGAGCTCGCCACGGCATGGTATGTCCACACATTTTTCAAATTCCCCTTCTCTATTTTCTGGAACTTGTTTTCATTGGATTGATCCGGGCCGGGCTGCGCCACTTTCTGCCCGTCCGCGCCATTGCCCGACAAGTCCATCGCAATGGCTGCATAACCTTCATTTGCCCATTTCTCCACCCATTCGCGGAATGCTTTCCCACCTCCGCCGTGGATGAGTACCATCCCTGGAAACTTCTGATTGGTCGCGGGGCGGCCGGCGATAATGTCCGGATTGGAATAGTAGGCAAATACCTCCGTCGGCTTGCCTTCAAAATCAACACTTTTGTACAATAGCGATCGCACGGTGCTGGTGTCGTCGAGCCAG
>DATMSL010000424.1:0-5282 GCA_035565435.1 Dyadobacter sp.
GGAGATAAGTGGTATATTTGAAGTGGTTGTTTGAGCTGCTCTAAAACCATGAAATGCAATGGACGCATTAACTAAATTAAAACTAATGGCGGTGCCGGACACCGAATGGATAAAGGAAGCGACATTTCGGGAGGAGAACGAATATTGGCTGGATGTGTCGTCCGACATTGCCTTAGCCGTTTTGCGAATCTTGCGTAAAAAGGAACTGACAAAACGAGACCTTGCTGAAATGATGGGCTGCTCGCCCCAATACATCGGTAAAATCCTGAAAGGCTCGGAAAACCTTACGTTGCAAACCATCTGTAAAATGGAAAAGGTGCTTCAAATCAAACTGATTGAAACACCTTATGGCCATTTGCGTGATACTAAACCTTCTTCTCAACCGGAACAACAATAAAGTTGAGCAGTTCCGTGTGCCGGATAACCGAAATGTCGGTAATGCGAAGGATGTCGCGCGTTGTGAGTGCTTTGAACAGTTCATTGGAATTACGGACCGGCTTGCCGTTGAATGAGACGATAATGTCGCCTTCCATAAGCTGTGACCGCGATGCGGGAGTGTTCGGTTCGATATGCGTGATGAAGATTCCTTCGTGATTGGGAAGCTTGTGGTGCTGACGAACGCGCTCATTCAGAGGGACATCCTGTAATTGGAGACCCAGATATGCCTTGAATACTTTGCCGTCACGGATAAGCTGCCGCGCAATCTCTTTCGCCGTGTTGATATCCACCGAGAAGCTCAACCCCTGGGCGCCCTGGATGACGGCCGTGTTTACGCCGATCACCTCGCCATCTGTATTGATCATCGGGCCACCGGAGTTGCCTGGGTTCAGCGCCGCGTCCGACTGGATTACATTGTCGACAAACCGCCCTGATTGTGTTTGTAAAGTCCTGCCGAGTGCGCTTACCACGCCTGTTGTAACGGTATGCTGGTAGCCGTAAGGATTGCCGATTGCGATGACAAACTGCCCGATCTGCAACGCGCCCGAATCACCGAGTTTGGCCACCGAATAGCCCTGGGTGTATATTTTGAGAATAGCGAGGTCGGTGTCCGGGTCTTTGCCCACGAGCGTTGCTTCGATCTCGTTCTCATTCAAGAGGCTTACCATAATTTTCTCGGCACCGTCGACTACGTGGCTATTGGTAAATATCAGCCCGTCGGAAGAGAATATGAACCCCGAGCCGGAGCCCGCGGGCCGTATTTTTCCATTGACTGTCTTGAATATATCGATTTTTACAACGGCATTTTTGATCTGATCAACCGCGCCGATGATCATACTTGAAAAGGTGTCCATAGCTGCTGGGTATCGTTTTGATAAAGCCCATTCAAAAAGTTATCCAGCCGATTGTAAATGCCAAACTGGCGTACTAGGGAAATGCAGCACGCCAAAAGGGCATGATAAGCATTAAGGCAAAGTCAGCACAATCTTTCCAAGGGTCTTTCCGGTTTCGATCTCGTCATGCGCCTTCGCTATATCTTCAAACGCGTAGGTGGCAGAAACGTGGGACCGTATTTCTCCGGATTTGAGCAGCCTGGCAAGTTGCTGCATGTCCTCACCGTTTGAAGCAACATTGAGCGTGTGGGCATATACATGCTTCTCCTGCACTTTCCGGATCAGGTTTTCATCCGTGAAGGGCACCAGCAGCGCGATGAGCCGGCCGCCTTCCTTCACGGCTTCCAGCGAACGGAATATGTGATCACCGAAGAGCGAATCGATCACAATGTCGGCGTCATGAACGACATCTTCGAATTTGATGGCCGAATAGTCGATGAATTCGTCGGCGCCGAGGCCCAGAATGAAGCCTTTTTTGGCGGCGGAGCCGGTGCCGATGACGTAGGCGCCAAAATGCTTGGCAATTTGCACGGCGTAATGTCCGACGCCCCCGCCAGCCCCGTGGATCAATACTTTTTCACCTGCCTTCACTTTCCCGTAAGTAACCAACGCCTGCCAGGCTGTGAGTGCGGCCAACGAGGCCGCAGCAGCCTCTTCATGCGAAACATTGTCCGGCTTCAATGCCAGTTGGTCCGCGGGAACGGCCACGTATTCGGCGTATGCCTTACCGTGTCCCCGGAAATTGACCATCCCAAATACCTCGTCGCCTGTTTTCCATTGGGTGACCTCCTTGCCTACGGCCTCGACCACCCCCGAAATGTCCCAGCCAATAATGACCGTTTCGCCGGGCTGCGGTTGCAGGAACATTTCCAGGGCGAATGGATGGGTTCTTACAAACGCGTCGACAGGGTTGATACCTATGGCTTTGACGCGTACCAAGACTTCGTTTTCCCTGATTTCGGGTTTCGGTATTTCAGTGAATATCAGGTTTTCAGTCCCTCCGTTGTTTGCTAATGTGATGGCTTTCATGATTTGCATTGTTTTGATTTGATCTCTGCAAATTTCGCCGGCCAGGTGTTTTTGTGAGTTGTAAAAATTTGGGTTAAATCGGTACCTTTGCGGGTATGCGCATCCATCATATCCACCAGCCTTTCGATGTCCTGCTCGTGACGGTCGACGAATGCCCGATCAAGGAGCATAAGAATACTTTTATCGAACTGGTGTATATGTTCGATGGGACGGGGATATACCATATCAACCAGAATGAGTTCCGGTATCAGAAGGAAAACCTGTTTTTAGCGATGCCGATGGATTTGCATTATACCGAGGTGAAGGAAACGACGGCATTTATGTTTATCCGATTCAATAATATCTATCTGAATGCGCAGAAGGCACGCGATGAGTATAGCAACCTGGGCGACTGGATCCATAAATTGGAATATATTTTCCATAACAATAATCACTTGCAAGGCTGCATTCTCCGGAATCAGCACGACAAGCCGCTCGTAAGGGCATTGATGGAAGCGATCAGGCAGGAATATGCTAACCGGCAGACGCTGCATAAAGAGCTTGTCCAGCAATTGCTGAATACCTTGCTTACGGTTGTTGCGAGGAATATTACTACTCATATTCCGGAAAAGACGCAGCTTGCGCAGAACACGTCCCTGGACATCATTCATTACATTCACCAAAATATTTACAATCCCGAGCTGCTGCGGGCCGAGCGCATCGCTTCCCATTTCAATATCTCACTCAATTACCTCAGCGAGTATTTCAAAAAGCACACGCACGAGACGTTGCAGCAATATATCATCAACTATAAAATTGCGTTGGTGGAAATTCGCCTGAAACACAGCGATATGCGTATTAATGAAATAGCTGCCGAACTGGGTTTTACAGACGACAGCCATCTCATTAAGACTTTCAGAAAACACCGAGGTATGAGCCCGCTCGAATACCGGCGCGAGGCTTTTGCGGTGATGTAGGGGAGTTCTATTTTACGATTTTGAACTCGCGACCGTCCACCGATATCACATAGAGCCCTTTCGGAAGGTCGGCGATGTTCAAACGAATGGCGTTTTCGCTGGTTTGGGCGCTTTGTATCAGTTTACCGGCGCTGCTGAAAATATCAATACGGTTCAACGTCTGACCGGACTCCACCGTGATCAAATCCGTGGCAGGGTTAGGGAAAACACGTACTGTCTCATTTCCATCAACGCGAACACTCACAATGCGGGTCAGATCGGTCCGGCCATCTGCATCAACTTCCTTCAAGCGGTAATAATAGGTACCTTTTGGAAGAAATTCATCCTCATATTGATAAAAAGAGCTGTTTCTGGTGTTGCCCATGGCATTGACAGTCTTAACGGTTGTAAATGTCCGGGAATCATTACTCCGCTGCACCTCGAAGTGTGAAGCATTCACCTCCGAAGCCGTCGCCCAGTCTAGCGTTATCCGCCCATTACTGCCCATACGCGCGCTGAACGATTGCCAGGTAACCGGCAGCGGGGTCGACAGTACATTCAATGCGGGCGAGAAAACGGTGTTACGGTTAGAATCAATCACTTTGAGTTTATACAAACCAGCTCCGACAGTCCATTGCTGAGCAGTGTTTTGTACCTGGTTGCAATCGCCGACGTTGAGCCAGTTGTATTGGTAGCCACCCGGTAGCGAAGGACCCGTAAAGGTAACTTGCGAACCGCCTGGCACGGTAGCCGCGTCGACGGCCGGTGGCGGTGTTGCGGCATAGGGGTTGGATTGGCTGAGGAAATCGGGTGTGATCTTGTCGGCCCAGAAGCCGGCAAGAGAAATGAGTCCCGAATAGATCTGTCCGTCGGGCGAGGGAGTGACGCCGTCACCGCGGAAGTGCACCTCGTCGTGGCGGTATTCAATGCTGTAATAGGGATCGGTTTCGGGGCCCTGGAACACGTGCGGATAGAGGCCGTCGTTATTGATCAGTTCGTTTTGGGCATTTACCACATTGGCTGAAACGCGGGTGGCGCCATTGACTGTAAATCTCGAAGCACGCGCGACAACCCAACCCAGGTTCGGCTTGCCGGTGACGTTGCGGCTCGCATTCACGACATCCCAAAGTGCCGATAAATAGCGGTTGTAAGTGTTGTCGCCCGGCTGCTCAAGATAATTGTCTGACTCTCCCTGGTGCCATAAAACGGCTCTCACCCCCAATTGAGCAATATAATAGTTCAATGCAAGCCGTAAATGCCCGAAGGGAAGCCCCGTCGGGAACGTGTAGCCGAATGCGCTGGTAGTTACGCCGTTGGGATCAATGGTTTGTTTCCAGTTATCGACCCCGGTGCTCGACCAGCCGCTGTTGAATATCATTACCGGCACATGTAGTTTCTCGTAAATCTTATCGCCAAAAGAGCCCCAACACCACGCATAGTTACCAAATGGGGCCGTTTTGACGTTGGCATCGAGGTGCACAAACTCGGGGCAGGGGAGCTGGACGTTTGAATAGGGAGTAATACTCGATGTGACCGGGTCCACATTCTGGAAATTGACGCTGTTGACCTGGTCATAGGCCGCGCCGGGACCGTTCGGGTTGGAGTCACCACCTGTCGCATTGGATTGGCCGGCCACAACAAACACTTCACCTACGCCTACACGGGAAAGCGTCGCGATCGCCGACATACCTCCGCCATTTGCCACACCCCGCGCTTCCAACTGGTACCAGCCGCCTTTTAAATGCACAGTTCCGAGGAACTGGCCTGCGGAAATCTGGTCATCGAGCGTCGCCCAACCTCCGCCTGCGGGAAAAGATTCACCCTCGCCGGGTACGCGGGGAGTCAGCCTCACCTCGATCTTCTGATATGGCTGCGTGATATACCCACCTATATATACGTCGGCTTCATTGGCGTTGTTGCGCTGAAAAACAGCCCTTTCGGTTGGAAAAGTTATTACAACCTGGGATAAGATTTTGTGTGATGTGAC
>DATMSL010000425.1:0-15969 GCA_035565435.1 Dyadobacter sp.
AATGTCAATCTGACAAATCTCGCCGGATAATTTTGCATTGCCGGGAAAAAGTATGGCTTTCCCTATAAAAATCCCGAGTGACAACGTTCCCGGCAACGTCTGCGTAAAAAAATCGGCCGAATGCATTGGTCACGATTAAAATTGGATTCAAATTAAGTCCGGGCAATGATGGGCGCCCTGGCCCCACATCGGAAAAATCCAATTTTAACCGCACAGAGCCAACACCTTTTTACAGCACCGATTAACCGCACATGAATCTCAAATCTCTCCCGGACCAACACCTTGTCGAAGCCCTGCGCGACGACGACGGCCTGGCATTCCGCGAGATTTATCAGCGTTACTGGAAAAAACTGTACCTCCTCGCGCTCCGCAAAATCGACGACCGCGAGGCCGTGGAGAGCATTGTCCAGGATGTATTCCTGCGTCTATGGGAACGCCGCAGTCTTTTGCAGATCGACAACCTGGAAGCTTACCTTGTCACATCGGTCAAATACACGTGCATCAACCATTTCAAATCGGCGATGGTACATGAAAAATACCTCGCGCATGCATTCACAGGATATTCCGATGCGTCCTACGCGACCGAAGAGCAGCTGAATGCAAGCGAACTAATGAACAACATCGAGGCACGCCTGAGCCATTTCCCCGAAAAAGCCCAGACCATTTTCCGCCTCCATCGCCTCGAAAACCGCTCCACAAAAGAGATCGCCTCTCAAATCCGGATGCCTCAGCGAACGGTAGAACATCATCTGAGCCTTGTCGTGAAGGCACTGCGGTCTTATTTGAAGGATTATTTGTGAGCGCGCTCACGCAAATCTCCTGATTTGCGTACACTCTTCGCAGGCCTCCGGCCGGTCGATACGGCAATAAATGCCGTCAGGCATGTAACATCGGTAGAAAAACCGGCACAAGAGCCTTGCCGCAAATGCCCTTGGGCATGCAACAACCATGTATTTCAGAACGCCAACACCATTCTGTCGTTGCATCCTTGACGGGATTTTGAAATCCTTGTGGTGTTCCGCTGCTACCGATGTTACATCGCTACGCGATTTGACGCCCAAAGTTGCGCGAAAATTGACCTTCGCACAACCTTTGCCGCAGCGCGGCGCCCTGTTTCTAGCAAAAGCCATTTCCAAAATTTCCCAACTCCGGAAGAACCTCCTTCCCGTTTCGAGGATACTCCTCCGGAGTGGGGACATGGTAGTTGTTGTTGTTTTCTATAAACAGGTCGCCCCTCCGGGGCCCGCTGGGTGAAAATTACAAGCCCTATTTCTTCCCTCCTCCCTCCTCCTTCCTCCCTTCCTCCCTTCCTCCCCCCATTGCACAAAAACCAGAACTTTCTCCTTCAAACCGCACAAAAGCATAACTTATCCAATAATATTTAAAAAGTTTTGCGGATCAGATGACTGGTATTTGACTACTCACTAAAAAGCAAGTAGCCAAACTATCGGCCATGAACCGGGAACAATTCGCAGCGTTATTGGAGAAGTATCAGGGGGGGCGATGCACGGAGCAGGAAAAACAGCTCGTCGAGCATTGGTTTGCGCTTCTTGAAAACGAGAGTGCCGCGGATGTTTCCGAAGACGATCTCCGCGGTGCCAAAGAGCGGATGTGGGCCGGAATGCGGGAAAAGGCATACCTTCCCGACCTCCACGAGCGCAACAGCAACAACCCCTTTCGATCCATTTATGTCCGATGGGCCGGAATAGCCGCCTCCCTCCTGCTGATCGGCTGGTTTTTCGCAGGGAAAGTCCTCGACCGCCATGTGCCGCTGACAGCTTACACCTGGAAAGAGAAACACAACGACGGCCATAACATTATGCCTATTATACTGGAAGACAGCAGCGTGGTGGAACTTCGTCCCGGTAGCTCGCTGCGCTATCCGAACCGTTTCGAGGGAGGGAAGCGGGAAGTAGTCTTAAAAGGAAACGGTTTCTTCACCATTCGTAAAAACTCCAAAAAGCCTTTTTACGTGCATTCGGGCGGCGTTACCACGAGGGTATTGGGGACCAGTTTCCATGTGAGCACGGCGCCGGGCGGCCGGCGGACGAAGGTGGAGGTGGTAACCGGGCTCGTGTCCGTTTACAGCGAAAAAACCAGCGAAGAGGCCGTGGATATGCTCGTGAGCCCTAACCATACCGCCACGTTCGACCGCAATTCAGGGAAATTCTCACCGGGGCTGGCCGAGCACCCGCGATTGCTGAACGCCCATATTTCTTTCCGATTCCGTAACGCACCGCTTGCGCAGGTCGCGCAGCATATGCGTGACGCGTGGGGCGTGGATGTAGACGCCGAAAACAGCCAGATCATGAACTGTCCGCTGACGGCCGACCTGAGCGGCCAACCGCTTTACACGCAGCTGGACATCATTTGCGCAGCATTGGGGGCGAAATACAAAGTGCGCGGCTCGACGATCCGCATTGCGGGTCCGGGATGCAAAATGCGCGGAACACATGCTTTTCAAACACGTAAACCCAGTCCTATGCAAACATAGCCGCAAACGAAAACGCTGGCCATGCAGCGAACATGGGCCAGCGCCAGCAAATCCTGTGAGGCCGACAGCGAATCGCGCCTTTCCGGGAGCTTCATTTTATCAAATCTCCATTTAATAAAACATTTAAAGGTATGAAAAAAACGGAACCTTTACTTTTCAGGGCCTGCCGGCGCACGAAAGCCGTCGGAAAATTACTGCGAATGGTCGTGGTGGCGCTGCTGGCTTGCCAGAGCGTCCTCGCCGCCGGCCAGCAGGAAGTGATGTCGCGGCTGGTCACACTAAAATTCCAGAACCAGCGCTTCGAAAAGGTTATCAATAGCATTGAAAGACAGACCAAAGCGCGCATCGTATACAGTTCGGAGCGGGTGAATGTGGCCCGGAATGTGAGTGTGGAAGTCACAAAGAAACGGCTGGATACGGTTCTGGACGAGCTGCTTGCTCCCCTGAACCTTACCTACCGCGTCGTGGGTGGACAGATCGTACTGGAAAACGCTGTCCGGGAAGAATCGGCTGCGCCGGCAAAGTCTCAGGCCATAGACCGGACCGTGACCGGCGTGCTGACCGACGAAAAGAACGCCGTACTCCCGGGTGTGAGCGTGATCCTCAAAGGTACCAACCGCGGTACCAGCACCGACGGCCAGGGCAAGTTCAGTCTGCTCGTTCCCGACGATGCGACGGCGGTGCTGACTTTCTCATTTGTGGGTTACCAAAGCCAGGACATAGTACTGGGCTCGCAAACCACCTTTAATATTTCGCTGAAACCGGATGTGAGTGCATTGGAAGAAGTGGTCGTGATCGGTTATGGTGCCGTGCGCAAGCGAGACCTTACCGGATCGGTGGTGCAGCTTAAAAGCGAGCAACTGAAACAGGTCCCGTCCAACAACGTCCTCGACGCCGTGCAGGGTAAGATCGCGGGCGCGGACATTACACGCAGCAGCGGGCAGGCAGGTGCAGGCGTGAACATTACCATCCGTGGTAACCGTTCGATAGGCGGAAATAACTCGCCGCTCATTATTGTCGACGGCGTGCAGTATGGCGATCTGGCCGATATTAATTCCAATGATATAGAATCGATGGAAGTTCTGAAAGATGCTTCATCGATTGCGATTTACGGTTCCCGTGGTGCTAACGGCGTAATCCTGATTACTACTAAAAAAGGCAAAAGCGGCCGCCCCGACATTTCTTTCAATTCTTATGCGGGCGTTTCGCAGGTAACGATGTATCCACGCGCGATGAATATCAATGAGTTTCGCGATTTTAAGCGGGAAGCGTGGCGGGCGGCGGGCGTTTGGAATACTCCGGCCGACGATCCGGCGATTTTTACCAATGTGGCCGAATACGATGCATTGCAAAAAGGCATCTGGACCGACTACCAAAAGGAACTTATCCATCCGGGTTTCCAGCAGAACTACCAGCTGGGCTTTCGCGGCGGTTCTGAAAAGTTGAAATCCTACGTTTCAGTAGATTATTTCAATGAAAAAGGCATTTTGAAATTGGATGAAATGAAGCGTTACACCGCGCGCCTGAACGTGGACTACACGCTCACCGACTGGATGAAGATCGGTTTGCAAAGCCAGCTCACCTATTACAACCAGAGCGTGCGCCGTGACCCTTTGAACCAGGCGAACAAAATCAGTCCGCTAGGCTCGCTTTATGACGAGAATGGCAATTTTAACTTCATTATGCTTGACGGACAGACCGCCAACCCGCTATCCGACGAGCAGCCCGGCGTTTTTAACAACAACATCCTGACTACGCGTACACTGACGAACGGTTACGTCGAAATCACACCGTTAAAAGGTCTTACGTTCCGGAGCACTTTGGGTGCAAACCTGTCGAATACGCGCAACGGGGCATATTCATCTCCCAAATCCATCGACCGTTCGCTGACCGGAAAATCGCTCGCTACTTACAATGTATCGAACGGCCGGACCATCAACTGGGAGAATGTGGTCACCTACCAAAAGGCATTCGAGCAGCATAGTTTTACATTTACCGGTATTGGGAGCTCTCTGGCCACCGTTTCCGATAATGCTTCGGCGTCCGGCGTGAACCAGTTGATCCCTTCACAGCTCTTCTACTCATTGGGCAGCGCAACTGAAGAGATTAAAATCAATTCAGCCTATTCCAAAAACAACCTCGTATCATTTGCTGCACGGGTTAATTATGGGTTTAAAGACCGCTATTTACTTACATTGACAGCCCGGAAAGATGGTTCTTCCAAACTGGCACCGGGTAACAAATGGACGTTCTTCCCCTCGGCTGCATTTGCGTGGCGCATCATCGATGAGGGTTTTATGAAGAATATCAAAAAACTCAGCGACTTGAAATTGCGCGTCAGCTATGGTATCGCCGGAAACGACCCGTCGGGACCTTACGCGACGCAAACCACGCTGACCCGCATTGCATTCGGTTTTGACGAGGTGGCTTACCCGGCCTATACTTTCTCCCGCAATGTCGGTAATACGGCTTTGGGCTGGGAGCTTTCGGCTACCCAAAACCTTGGGCTTGATTTCGGGTTGTTTGATGGCCGCATCAATGGTTCGGTGGATTATTACGATACCCGCACCTCCGACCTGCTCCTCGATCGCGGCCTGCCTCCCACCACAGGTGTAACGACCGTAAAGCAGAACATCGGTAAAACCCGCAACCGTGGCATCGAAGTCGTGCTGGGCAGTACCAACATCCGTACCGCCGATTTTACCTGGAACTCGAGCCTTACATTTACCAAAAACAAGGAGCAGATCACCGAACTCGTCACCGAGGGCAACGACATCGGCAACGGCTGGTTCATCGGCAGCCCGATCAGCGTGTTCTATGATTATGAAAAACTGGGTATCTGGCAAACTTCCGAGGCCGAGCAGGCCAAAGCAATGTCACCCACGCAGTTACCGGGTGAAATCAAAGTAAAAGACCAGAATGGCGACGGCAAAATCGACGCTGTCAACGACCGGGTGATCCTCGGTACGCCACGCCCGAAATGGAGCGGCGGCTTGGATAACACCATCAAATACAAGGGTTTCGATTTAAATTTCATGATCTACGCACGGATCGGGTCGATGATCAACTCCGACCGCTATGCGCGTTTCGATCAGCAGGGCGTGGGCAACAGCACCGCAGGCCTGGACTACTGGACGCCCGAAAACCCGACGAACGAATATCCGCGCCCGAACAAGAATGCGGGATTGAAGTACCTCTCCACATTGGGCTACCGCAACGCCTCGTACGCACGTATCCGTAACGTAACGCTCGCGTACAACCTGCCGGTCGATAAGTTTAACTGGAAGATCATCCGCAGCCTGCGCATTTACGCGACTGCCAAGAACCTGGCAACATTCACCAAACTCGACTACGACCCTGAACGCGGCGGATCGGAGAACTTCCCGATGACGAAACTGTTCATTTTTGGCCTGAATGTGAACCTGTAACCCTTTAAAACAGTCAAAACAATGAGATCAAAACTATTGAAAACAGGGTTTATAGCGGTTTCCCTCATGGGGCTGTTTGCCTGTGAAAATACATTGGAAGAATATAACCCCTCCGGCCTGACCTCCGAAAGCGTTTATACGACGCCCGAAGGTTTCGAAACGCTCGTGAATGCCGCGTATTCTTACCAGCGTTGGTGGTATGGCAAAGAAGAGGGCTACAATATCGCCGAAACCGGCACCGACATCTGGACCAGCGGCGCCGGCGAAGTATACCGCGATTTGACCCAATACCTGAACCTCCAAGGCAGCAATACGGCCCTTACCAACGAATGGCGGGAGTTTTACGCGGCCATTAACCTTTGTAACGGGGGTATTAACCGTATCGAGGGGGCCGGTCTTTCGGCTGCATTACGCCCCGTGCGCGAGGGCGAGCTGCGCTTTTTGCGGGCATTTTACTACTGGCACATTGTCGAAACCTGGGGCGGCGTGCATTTCACGACCACGGAAACCAGCGGCATCCTGACCACCGCCAACAAAACACCGGTGGAGACTTTTTACAACCAGATTTTTGAAGACCTCAAAATTGCCGTGAACAACCTGCCCGCCACACAGCCGCAATATGGCCGGGTTACCAAGGGTGCGGCACAGGCATTTCTGGCCAGAATGTACCTCACCAGGGGCATGAACAAAGAAGCGCTGGAAATGGCAAAAGCGGTATTGGAAGGTAATTATGGCTATAAGTTGGAGGCCAATTATGCCGATCTCTGGAAGATGAGCAATCTCAAATCCAAAGAGGTGATTTACGCCGTGGATTACTCTGCCAACCTGGCATTGAACGACCTCGCCAACTCGACTTTTAACCCGTACGGCCACAGCCGCGGCAGCAACAACGCGCATTTGCTGTTCCTGATGAAGTACGACGACCGCCCCGGCATGACCCGCGACATTACCAACGGCCGTCCGTTCAACCGCTACATGCCTACCCGCTTCCTGCTCGACCTTTTCTCCGCCGACGACGCGCGTTATGAAGGCAGTTTCATGGAATCGTGGTATGCCAATTCAAATACCCTTCCGACAGGCATTGCCAAGGGTGATACAGCTGTGTATTGCACGAAACAGGATATTCCTGACGCCGTTGAGGCTTCCAAAAAGTATCAGACCTACGACCGTGCCGACATTTACCTCGCCGACGGGACCGTGAAAGACAACCTCCGCTACCCCACCCTTTCCAAATTCATGGACCCCACCCGCGCAAGCCTGAACGAAGCGCAAAGCGCGCGTGACGTGTTTGTGATCAGATTGGCGGAAGTGTACCTGATTGCTGCGGAAGCAGCCATGCAAACCGGCGACCTTACCGCCGCAGCGGAGTATGTGAATGTGGTACGTACCAGGGCGGCCAAGCCAGGTAAGGTAGCCGCGATGCAGGTGAAAGCGGCGGATATTACGCTGGATTTCATCCTCGACGAGCGCGCCCGTGAGCTCGCGGGCGAGCAACTGCGCTGGTTCGACCTGAAACGCACGGGCAAGCTCGTGGAGCGTATCAAGAAATATGCGCCCGATAATGCAGTCAATATCCAGGAACACCACATCGTGCGCCCGATCCCGCAAACGCAGCTGGATGCGGTAGTGAACAAGAGCGAGTTTAAACAGAATGCCGGTTATCAATAATCCATTTTAAATGTCTTCCTGCCCCAAAAGCAGGAAGACGCTTTTACTATGACTTACAAAACACGAATTGCGGCATTGGCCGTCGCCGCGTTGGCTTCCTACGGCGTATCCACACCCGATGCATCCGCGCAGGAAGCGTACAGCTGGTCGAACCTTCCGAAGATCCAGCAGCCGGTTTTCCGGAAGGATACCGTGCGCATTACCGCGTTCGGCGCGGTGGCAGACGGCCACACGCTCAACACCAAAGCCATTAACCAGGCCATCGAAAGTTGCAGTAAAAAAGGCGGCGGCGTGGTGCTGGTCCCTGCCGGGCTTTGGATTACAGGCCCTGTGGTGTTAAAAAGCAATGTAAACCTGCATTTGCAGGAAGGCTCGTTACTGCTTTTTACAACGGATAAGTCGCAGTATGCTATTACAGAGGGTTTTTATGAAGGAAAAGCTGCTGCGCGAAACGAGTCGCCTATTTCCGGAAAAGACCTTGAAAACGTGGCCATTACCGGCAAAGGCATTGTGGATGGCAATGGCGATGTGTGGCGGGCCGTCAATAAAAACCAGCTCACCGAACCGCAGTGGAAGGAGAAAATAGAATCCGGTGGTGTGCTGAAAGACGATGGCAAGGTTTGGTACCCGAGCGAGCAGTTTAAAAAAGCCAGCGTCGAGAGCAAGAGCATGTTGCTGACGGGCGGCAAAAAGCCGGCTGATTTTGCAGATATCAAAGACTTCCTCCGGCCTAACCTGGTGGTTTTCAATAACTGCAAAAAGGTTTTGCTCGAAGGCGTTACTTTTCAGAACTCGGCGGCCTGGTGTTTGCACCCGCTCATGGTACAAGACCTGACGATCCGCAATGTGCGCGTCAAAAACCCCGAATACGCGCATAATGGCGATGGCATGGACATCGAGTCCTGCAAAAACTTCCTCATCGAAGGCTGCGTGCTCGACGTGGGCGACGATGCGATTTGCATTAAGTCCGGCAAGGACGAAGAAGGCCGTAAGCGTGGCATCCCGACCGAAAACGGCATTATCCGTAACAATATCGTGTACCAGGGCCACGGCGGGTTTGTGGTGGGTAGTGAAATGAGCGGCGGCGCGCGGAATATTTTCGTGGAGCAATGCACATTCATGGGCACTGATAAAGGTCTGCGTTTCAAGTCGGTGCGCGGACGTGGCGGCGTGGTGGAGAAGATTTATGCGCGGAATATCAATATGAAGGATATCAAACAGGAAGCAATTTTCTTTGACCTGTACTACTTCGTGAAGTTCGCTACCGACGGCGAGCGCGATATGCGCCCGGTAGTGAACGAAGGTACGCCGGTTTTCAAGGATATGGTTTTTGAAAACATCGTGTGCAATGGCGCTACCAAAGGTGTATTCGTGCGCGGTCTGCCCGAAATGCCGGTCCGTAATATCAAAATGGAAAATATGGTACTCTCCGCTGAAACCGGCGTGGAGCTCACCGACGCGGACAAGATCAGCTTCAAGAACGTCAAACTGATCACGAAGCATACCAAACCGGTCATTTTCACCGATAATGCAACCAACATCAGCATCGACGGCCTGCAATACAACAACCACGCGGAGACGCTTATTTCGGTTACCGGCGAGCGCAGCCAGAACATCAGCATTGCCCATACCGACGCTTCGAAGGCGCAAAAAGTAAAGGAATTTTCAAAGGGAGCACAGGAGAAAAGCCTGGTTATTCATGAAGGTAAATAAGTACTATTGGGTCGCCGGTGCATTGCTGGCGACCTCTGCTTTTGGGCAGAACAAGCCCATTCCTAATACAAAAATGCAAACCGCAGTTTCACAAAATTCCATTTCGAAAACAGCTGTTTCGCAAACCTGGGTCGCCGATTTACAGGACGGCCGCTACCAAAATCCGATCCTCCATGCCGATTACTCCGACCCCGACGCCTGCCGCGTGGGCGAAGACTACTACATGACCGCGTCCAGCTTCGACGCGATTCCCGGGCTGCCTATTCTGCATTCCAAAGATCTTGTGAACTGGACATTGATCGGCCACGCATTGCTCCGGCAGGTGCCTATCGAACATTTCGAGAAAACACAGCACGGAAATGGTGTGTGGGCGCCCGCGATACGCTTTCACAAAGGCGAGTTTTACATTTACTATCCCGACCCGGATTTCGGCATTTATGTAATTAAAGCCAGAAACGCTGCCGGGCCGTGGAGCGAGCCGGTACTCGTGGAGAGCGGCAAAGGGCTCATCGACCCATGCCCGCTTTGGGATGACGACGGCCAGGTGTACCTCGTACATGGGTGGGCGGGCAGCCGCGCGGGCATCAAGAGCGTGATTACCGTCAAGAAGATGAATGCGGAGGGCACCCAAGTGACCGATGCGGGCGCACTCGTGTACGACGGGCATAAGATCGACCCGACCGTAGAAGGGCCAAAGTTTTACAAACGGAATGGCTATTACTACATTTTCGCACCGGCTGGCGGCGTCGCTACCGGCTGGCAAATTGTGCTGCGTTCCAAAAATGTATACGGGCCCTACGAGCGGAAAGTCGTGATGGCGGAAGGAAAGTCGGGCATTAATGGCCCGCATCAGGGCGCGTGGGTGACTACGAGCCCGGTGAACGGCAAATCGGAAGACTGGTTCCTGCATTTCCAGGATAAAAACGAGTACGGCCGGGTAGTGCATTTGCAGCCAATGAAATGGGTGAACGACTGGCCGGTCATCGGCACCGACCCTGACGGCGATGGCATCGGCGATCCGGTTTTGACCTATACCAAACCATTGGTCGGCAAAAAATACCCTATTTCCACTCCGCCCGAATCCGACGAATTCAGCGAACCTGCCTTAGGAAGGCAATGGCAATGGCAAGCCAACCCGAAAGGCACCTGGGCCATGCCGGCGGCCGGATTTCTAAGATTATATTCTTACAAAACACCCGGGCAGACCAGCAACCTGTGGGAAGTACCGAATGTACTCCAGCAAAAGTTTCCGGCGGAAGAGTTCACGGTTACTACCAAGCTTCGGTTTACCCCAAATGCCAATCTGACTAATGAAAAGACAGGCCTGGTGATCATGGGGCAAAGCTACGCGGGCATTTACCTGAGGAGCGGGAAAAACAAAACGGAGCTGATTTACGCCGTTTGCCAGAAGGCCTCGGACGGAAAACCGGAAACCGAACGCGTCTTGGCGGAATTAAGACCCGAAATCGACCTGCATTTGCGTGTGAAGGTTAGCAAGGGCGGCAAATGCGAATTCGGATTCAGCGAGGATGGTACCAACTTCAAAATGATCGGAGAGATTTTCCAGGCAGAAGTAGGAAGATGGATCGGCGCGAAGGTCGGGCTGTTTTGTACGCGGGAAACGCAGACAAACGATTCCGGGTATGCCGATTATGACTGGTTCAGAATAACCAGATAAAGAAATACTATGCCGGTCGAATGCTGTCCAGGTTCAAAACCACGAAGCGTTTGCGGCCCGAATAATTGTATTTGACCGAAACGCGATCGCCGGCCTGGGGAATGCGGGTAAGCTGCTCCCGTAATACATGGACTTCCGTCACAAAATTGCGTCCCCGGGCCGGTTTCACATGCAACTGGAATGTGAAGTAGTTTTCGCCCTGAAGGTAAGACCCGCGGTGCTCTTCCGAAAGCAGTACCACCGCGTCGGCGACCTGCCCGTCGCGGATTTCCTTTCCCGCTGGCAGCATCGTGCGGCGGAACCGCAGTACGAACCAAAGCCCTCCAACGATCAGAAATGCCAGTAATAAAATGAGCAACAATTGCCCTGCGCGTATCGCCAATATTTCCATAGCCAATAGTATCCGATGGCTTCAAAGAAAAGACGCAATGTTCCAAAGAACGACAATTGTGATTTAACGGACAGTCTCACTTATCGAGTGGCTGGTTTCCGAGGGGTAATTGTAAAAGCACTTCCTCTTTCTTCCGCCTTGATATTTCTACGCGGCTGCCGTCCAGTAGTTCTACCAAATCGTGGTCGGCCATGAGTTTTGCAATAAATTTCGGGTTCACCAAATGCGACTTGTGTGTCCGTATAAAACCGAATTCCGTCAGCATTTCCTCATAGTATTTCAAAGTCTTGCTGGCGAGTACCGGCTTACGGCTTTTGATGAAGATATTGGTATAATTCCCTTCTCCCTGCAAGCGAACGATCTGGTCGAGCGTGAAGAAAGACACGCCATCCTGATAAGGTACCGCGAGCCGGAACTCGCTCGCCCGCTTGTGCGCGATGTTACGCACAAGGTTGTCGAACAGCACCGGGTTCTGATGTACATTCTGCTTTTTCAGGAACCGGTCCACCGCAGCGCGCAATTCATCGGGATCGACTGGTTTGAGCAGGTAATCCAGTGCGCTGAATCGGATCGCCTGCACCGCATATTGATTGTAAGCCGTCGTAAATATGACCTCGAACGCAGGCTCCTTCAAAGCCCTCAGAAAATCAAAGCCGTTTTTACCAGGCATTTCTACATCCAGAAAAACAATATTAGGGCGGAACGTTTTGAGTATTTCGAGCGCGACATCCACAGATTCAGCCTGTTTCACCTCACGTATCTCTTCCACATAGGTTTCAATGTAATGCGCCAGCACGTTTCTTGATTTCGGCTCGTCGTCAACAATAAGTGCTTTGATCATCGTCTAAGTCTGATATAAGTAGGTAGATAATTCAATTCTGACAAGCGTCCCCGTCGGGTTGCCGGCGGCATCGTACCGGTCGATCACTTGCAGGGAGGCGTGGTTGCCCTGGCGGGCAAGGACGTCGATCCGGTCTTCACAGATACGTATTCCGCGCGATTCATGTTCCCGCGTCCGCGAAGAATTTGCCCTGAGTTCGGCCGACTTTTTCCGGCCGATGCCATTGTCCTCTATTTCGCAGGCAAACTGTTCGGGGGCGATCAGGAAAAACCGGATGCTCATATGCCTTTCACCCTCTTTATGCATTAATCCATGCCATAAACCATTCTCCACAAACGGTTGAAGCAACATCGACGGCAAGCGCACATAATCATCTTCCAGCTCAGGATCCAGTTCAATCGAATAGGTAAATCCCTGCCCGAAACGCATCAGTTCCAGTTCGAGGTAGAGTTCCAGTACGTCCCGCTCTTCGGCGATCGTCACCAGGTTCCGGCCCGAATTATTCAGCACCAGCCTGAACAGCTTGGCGAATTTATTGAGGTATTTACTGGCCTCGGTATATTTTTTAGTCACAATGCATTCCTGGATACTATTGAGACAGTTGAAAATAAAATGCGGGTTCATCTGCGCCCGCAGGGCCATTAGCTGGCTCTCCGCAAGCATTTTATTGATCCGCAGCAGCATAATTTCCTGCCGTTCGGCCTGCGCGCGGGCCATAGCTTCGGTAATCTTGTTGGCGCTGATGGCGGCGATCGTCGAAATCACCCGCACGTGGTTGTGGTTATAGAAATTCCTGCGCGGATGTTCCGAATCGATCACCCCGATTACCTGCCCTTCATGCAGGATCGGCACCGCCAGCTCCGACGCCCTTGCCTGGTCGTCGACAATGTAACGCGGATCTTTGGAAGTATCACCGATGATCTGCGGCGTACCAGTAGCCGCCGCCGCACCTACAATCCCCTCGCCGACGGGTATTTCGATCGGATTCAGGATTTCATATTCCTTCGGGCTTTTCGGTCCGTATGCCGCTTTCTGGATCAGCTTGCCGCTCTCTTTATCGAGCAGGTAAACGACACAATCTTCGAAATGCAGCTTGGAAATACAGTTGCGGGCAATGTCCCAGCAGATTTCATTAACCGAGTTGTCGCCGTACACGCTATTGGCAAAGTACTCGATCGTATCGTCGAGATCTTTTTTGCGCTGTCTTTTAGTGTAAACCGTATAAATCCAGTACAAAATCCCGATGATGGCCGCCGTACAGGCGATGACAAACCACCAGGTCTGCCACCAATGCGGTAGTACGCGGATTTTGAGCGTCTCAGCGGCCTTCATCCAACGACCATTCTCATCGGTACTCCTTACTTTAAAAACATAGTCGCCGGGAAGCAGGCTCGTGTAGGAGGCCGTGATATTGCGCCCGGCCGCTACCCAATCGTCGTCCAGCCCCACGAGCTGATAGCTGTATTGAAGCGAGGGGATATCGCGGTGACTGAGCGATGCGTATTGAAAGGTGACAAACGATTCGTCCGGTTTCAATTCCAGCAAATCACCTTTGAGGTCTCGTATACGCTCTTGTCCGAAAATCTTGACGGAAGTAATGCCAGGCGGTTTCTGCACGGGGACGGAAGCAAAATGCTGCGGATTAATCACCACCACGTGATCGAGCATGACTGCATAGATCTTCCCACCGGCCACCGTTACGTAGTTCCAATAGTCCTGCAGTGTCTTGCCCAGATCCAATTCCACCTTACTGACGTTATTGCTGGCAGGATCATACGCGGCCAGCCCCTCACGCGTAGCCGCCCACACCACGCCATTGTCGTCGATATCCAGCGAAGAAACCTGATCGTACGGCAGGCCGTTTTTGGTACTAATACTGGTGATAACCTGACCATTGACATCAAGTTTCATCAGCCCGGCGGATGTTGATGCCGCCCAGATGTCGCCCGTCTTGCTCTGGCGCATGGCATATATATATTCGTCGACAATGGCCGGCGTATTCAATTGTGTGAAACGCTCGGTGGTGTGGTTGTAACGCAATAGCCCTTTGCCTTCGACCGCAAAAAGAATGTCGCCGTTGGAAAGCAGGACAAATGCCTGCGAATTGGCAAATTCGAACAGTCCGTATTTCGGATCGGTACCGTCGAAGCGGACGCAAACTTTCGTGACCGGATTATATCGATAGAATGCATCACCGTCGATTTCGAACCAGATATTGCCTTGTTTATCCAAAAAAACGAAAGGTGCCTGGTACGACGACAGTCCTTTCTTCATCTGATCGAAACGCTGTAAAACAGTTTGTCCGGGTGCCAGCGAATAGATACCGTCGAACCCCGCAAACCACCAGGTGTCACCCACTTTGGCCGTCATTACGGAGCGATTATTCCGCAGCTTTTTGCTCGGCGTGAGGTATTTTTGATAAGTACGATCAACTGTATTATAGAACACGACACCGTCCTCCTTACATGCGATGATCGTCTTCCCCTCGACGGTAATGGAGTTGGCATGGGCAAAACTCGTTTCCAGGAAGAAATGGAAACTGGGCAGTTTGTAAATAGCCTCAATGGGGTTCTTGGGCAATGTTTTGCTCACGCCGTTGATCGTACCCAGCCACACGTTGCCCTGCGAATCGGAAATAGCATCCCTAAAATGGCCGTAGGCGATTGTATAAGCCTGGTCCTGGCTGTACTCTAACTTGCGAAACGGCTGCCCCGGTTCTTTCAGGAACGCCGCAAACAGCCAGGTAGAAACCCACACTCTGTCCTGACGATCAATAAAAATAAAGTTGCACCCTTCACCGATTTGCTTACCATCCAGTTCATAATGTTTGTCCAGTTTACCGGTCCGGTAGTCCCAATAGTTCAGTGTCGGCTCGGTGTCACAGCCATACCATACATTACCACTCCGGTCGAGTGCAATGGCATTCACATGCTCCGATTCTAGCAGGGGACTTTTCAGGGGATTATTGCCTTTGAAATAAACCGTTTTGGATTTGCAATCGACAAAGAACGGCCTGTCCCCACCCACCCACAATCCACGCCGCAACGTGTCATAAACCATAAAAGTGAGTTGAAAATGCGAAAAATCGAACTTTCGGGCTTCGGGGAATACCTCTGTCAGGGGTTTCAATTTTTGATGGTCATACAAATAAAGTCCGTCGGATGCGCCGATCCAGAGGCGCCCATGTCCGTCAGCGCGGATGCGCACAATGTACTTTTGCGCAAGCGATTCAAACCGGGGATCCCGCGAGAACCTACCTGTTTTTTTGTCGAACAGCAGGATGCCTCTCCGCAGCCCGATCATAAGGGTATCTTCCCCGTTAAAAGGCAAAATGGCATTTACGAAGTGCTTTTGCCCGCCATTCGCATCATGGAATCGCTGCACGACCGCGCCGTCGTAACGATCGAGCCCGGCAGAAGTACCGATCCACAGAAAACCGGAAGAATCTTTATATAAACATCTGATTTGCTTGGCACTGAGCCCGTCCTGCCACCTGATGTTTTGAAACAGTGTCTGCGCCCCGAGTTGTCCCCCGAACATGGTCAGACTTACAAAGGGTAATAAACACACCAGCTTTTTGAAGAAGAGCATCACTGCCGACAGGATTTTCATTGATGATTCGCATTCAATATCTGCGATCTCGAGACCAAATACGTCAATTCTATACAACTGTACCACCTCATTTATTTATCGGTAAAGACCCTCAACTGCCTCAAAATAGCTGAAATGGCGTTTTTCAGACCGCCGGATAATCAG